>NZ_SOGK01000020.1:0-31383 GCF_004564305.1 Cryobacterium sp. TMT3-29-2 | reverse complement strand
GCACCGCGGCGGCCTGCTCGGCGTCGAGGCGCGCGATGCGGGCGTCCACGTCGGCGGCGGCCGCCCGGAGGCCGGCCGTGTAGCCGGCGGCGTGCCCCCGTGCCCGGGAGGCGCCGTCGCCCTCGTCCCACTCGCCCTGCAGGCTGGGGAAGGTCACGATGGAGAAGTTCGATCGGGCGGACTGCGCGTCAGACGACATAGTCGTCCTCCTCGGAACGCTGCACGGTGATGCTCCCCTGCGCCTCGAGGTCGCGGATGGCGCGCACGATCGTGGCGCGCGCCTCCTCGACCTGCGACACCCGCACGGGTGCCATGGCCTTGACCTCGTCGTCGAGCATTTCCCGGTTGCGCTCGGACAGGTTGGTGCGGATGATCGAGACCACACCGTCCGCGGAGCCCTTCATGGCGATCGCCAGGATGGCCGCGTCGATCCCACGCAGCACCTGCTGCACGTCTCGGTTCTCGAGCTTGACGATGTCGGCGAAGGTCAGCATCCGTGACCGGACCTCTTCAGCCAGGGCGGGATCGCGCGCGTCGAGTGCTTCGAGGAGGGCGCGTTCGGTCGCGACATCGGCCCGGTTGATGATCTCCACGAGCGGCTGGATTCCGCCGACGATCTCCACCGAGTCGCGGGAGGATGCGACGGCGCCGACCCGGGCCTTGAGGGTCTCGGTGACCACGCGCACGGCCTCGGGGGTGGCCGTGCCCATGCCTGCGATGCACTGGGCCACCTCGGCGCGCAGGTCGGCGTCGAGCCCGCCGAGCACGGCGGACGCGTGGCCGGGGCGCAGGTGCGCGAGCACGAGGGCGACGGTCTGGGGCAGTTCGCCGTCGAGGAGGGTCAGGATCTGCAGTGGTTCGGCGGCGTCGAGGAATTCGAAGGCCTTGCCGGCCATCGACGAGGCCACCTTGACCATGACCCCGGCGGCCCGTTCCGCGCCGAAGGATGCCTCGAGCAGGCCGATCGCGTAGGCGTGGCCGCCGCGTCTCGTGCGGGTGCCCTTGACGGTCAGTTCGTGGAACTCCAGAACGGTGGTCTCGGTCACGTCCGGGTCGACGCGGCGCAGCTGCACCATTTCCGCGGCGATATCGGCGGCCTCGGCCTCGGTGAACTGCTTCATCACCTCGGTGGCGCGCTGGTGCTCCATGTTCATCAGCACCACGGCGACCTTCTGGGTGCCGGTCAGGACCGGCTGGGCGTCGATCATGCCGGCTGCCGGTCATCCATCAGGCCGCGGAGGTATTCCGCGGTCTTGGCGGGATCCCGCTGGGCCATGTTGTCGATCTCGACCCGCATCCGGTCGGCGGTCGGCGGCAGGTAGGCCACGGTCGGCGAGGGGTCGATCATGATCGGCGCGATCGGCGCGCTGAGCGGGAACGGCATCTCCGGCGCGCCGAGCGCGGGCCGGACCTCCATCATCTCGTCGAGTTCGATCGCCTCGCGGCTCTGGCGGCGCGAACGCCGAGCGTAGAGGATGAGCCCCAGCACGAAGGTGCCCACGATCCCCGCGGTGATGATGGCGATGCGCATGATCCCGGCCAACCGGTCGGCGGCCGCCTCGGCTTCGGCCGCGGCGAGGGCGGCGGCGGCATCCGCCGCCGCGCCGCCGTTGAAGCTGACGACCTCGACGGTGACCGCGTCACCGCGCTGCGCGTCGATGCCGGCGGCGGAGGCCACCAGCGAGGTGACGTCGGCGACGTTGAGTTGGCCAACGGCGTCCGCGTTCACGGCCACGGAGACCGTCTGCCGGTTGATCTCCCCGGCCGGAATGGTGCGGGTCTCGGTGATCTTGTTGACCGCGTTGTTCTTGGTGGTGTCCTCGGAGGTGAAGGTTCCGTCACCCTCGGTGCCCGCCGGGACCGCGATGTTGTCCGGGCCCAGGACCCCGGCCGCGGAGCCGCCGGAACCCGTGTACGACTCGGTTTTGACGGCCTCGTTGAGGGCCGGGGCATCCGTCGGGGTGGTGAACGACTCCTCGACCCGCTGGGCCGACTGGTAGCTCATGTCCGCGGCCACGACGACGGTCGCGTTGCCGGGCCCGACGACCTTGTCCAGCATGGCCTGCACGGCGCCGCGCACGCGGTCTTCGTAGGCGCCGGCCTGCTGGTCGGCCGAGCCGGTGGCCCCCACGCCGACGGCCGAGAGAACGACGCCGGCGGAGTCGATGACGGCCACATCGGTGGGCGCCATCCCTTCGATCGAGGCGGAGGTGAGGTGCACGATGGCCTGCACCTGGTCGGCGTTGAGGGTGCTTCCGGTGGCCGTTTCCACGAAGACGGATGCCGTGGGGTCGCTCTGCTCCGACGCGAAAACGGTCTCTTCCGGGATCGCCAGGCGGACCGAGGCGTTCTTGACGCCCTTCATGGCCATGACTGTGTTGGCGATTTCGCCCTCGAGCGCCCGCTTGTACGTGACCGACTGCTGGAATTCGCTGGACGTGACGCCCATGGTGTCGAGCAGGCCGTAACCGCTCGTGCTGGAGGACGGCAGTCCGGCCGCGGCGGCCTTGAGGCGTTCGTCGTAGACGTTCTCCTGCGGAACCAGGATCGTTCCGCCGCCGTCGCTGAGCTCGTAGGCAACCCCGTCGGTGCGGAGCTGTTCGACGATGGTGTTGGCATCGGATCCGCTCAGCCCGGAGAACAGGGGCGTGTAGGCCGGTTTGGTGACCCACAGGCTCAGGGCGGCGATGCCCAGGGCGAGCACGGCGACGCCGATGATGGCGACGGTGCGCTGCGCGACGGAGAAGGAGCTGATGCTACGGCCGAGGCGTTCGAAGGCCGATGTGATCGGACGCGGCATCAGGCCTGCATCCTCATGATCTCGTTGAACGCGTCGACGCCCTTATTGCGCACTGCGGCGACGAGTTCGAGGGTGACCTGGGCGCGCGTCGATGCCAGGGTGGCGGAGTGGATGTCGGTCAGGTTGCCGGTCACGGCCTGCACCGCAAGCGTGTTCGAGCTGGCCTGCAGCTGCTGGAGGTTGTCGACGGCGCCGACCAGGGCGCTGCCGAAGGCCGAGCCGTCGGTTCCCTGGGCGCCTGGGCTTGCCTGCATGCCCTGCACGCCGGTGAGGTATCCGGTGCCGGTCACGGACTGGATCGGGTTGATCGAACCGATGGTCATCAGGAGCGTCCAATCTGGAGTGCGGCTTCGTAGGTCGTCTTCGCGCGGTCGACGACGGCGGCGTTGGCCTGGTAGCCGCGCTGCGCCATGATCAGCGCGCCCATCTGCTCGGACATGTCGATGTCCGGGCGCCGCACGTAGCCGGCCTCGTCGGCGAGAGGGTTGTTCGGGTCGAAGGTCAGGAGTCCCTCGGCGTCGCCGAGTGCAGTTCCGGCCGCGTAGGCGCCGGTGGTGCCCTGGCCGGCCTGCGCGACGATGTAGCGCGCCTGGAAAGCGTCACCGTCGGTGGAGGTGACCGTGTTCGCGTTGGCGATGTTGTCCGCCACGGCGTCGAGCCATTTGCGGTGCAGAGTGAGGCCGCTGCCGGCGATCCCGATGGCGTCGAGCGTCATCAGCTGGTCCGCATCGCGGAGCGCATGGCCGTGAACGGCCCGTTGACGGCCTGAGCCGCGAACTGGTAGCGCAGCACCGTGTCGATGTTGGAGAGGGTCTCGGTGTCGAGGTTGACGTTGTTGCCGTCGAGGCGGGTGGGCTCGAGGGAACTGGCCGTGGTGGCGACCGTGCTGCCGCTGCCGGCTTCGACCGACTTCGCCAGGGCATCCTCGAACGCCACGCGCTTGGCGTGGTAGTTCGGGGTGTTCACGTTCGCGATGTTGTTCGCAATGGTGCGCTGGCGCAGGGCCAGTCCGTCCAGGGCACTGGTGAGTGCAGTGGCGGTCACGGATTCAAGCACGGATTACCCGATTCGTCGTAAAAAACGAGTGCGGCCGATCCGTGGCCTGTGGTCGAGCAATCCCTGCTCGCTCGTAGCTATCGGCCGGTGGCCGAGGGGCGTTAGGAGTCGAGGCGAAACTTTCTCCCGCACGCTCAAAGCGGATTGCCGCGACTGTCGCCGCATCGGACAAGTGTTGCCGGCGCACGGGCAACAGTTGTCCGATCGGGCAACAGTTCGTGGCGGGTGGCGGGAGTCAGCCGGCTATGTCGAGGTAGACGGCCTGATCGGTGTGTTGGGCGGAGATGATGGTGCGCACGGCGGCGAGGTGCACGCCGGCGGAGCGCCGGGCATCCTCGATCTCGCTGATGAGTTCGAGCTGGCCGGAGATCAGGCGCCGAGCGCGCTTCTCGAGGTCGAGTGGCAGCTGGCCGAGGTGCTCGGGTGCACGCCACTGCACGCCGGTGGAGAATCGCTCCCCCGGGCCGGCAAGCACGGCGTCCCGGGCGCCGCAGCCCAGGCTCGTTTCGAGCTGGTCGAGCACGTCCAGCCACTCCTGGCGGGCGTCGGTGACGTCGCGTGGCCCCACCAGCAGCCTAGGCAAGACCGTACTCCCCGCCGGCACGCGCCGCGCTCTGGGCCGGCAGCAGCGCGGCCGCTTCGTGCCAGGTCTGCCGCAGCGGTTCGAGGAGGGCGATGGCCTCCCGGGTTCGGGCGACATCCCGATGGATGTTGGCGCTCATCAACGCGTTCGACACGTAGGTGTACAGGGCGAACAGTCCTTCGCCGCCCTCCCAGGCCTCCACGTTGAGCGAGGTCGACAGTTCGGAGACGATCGCCTGGGCGTGCAGGAGGTTCTCCGAGGCGACGGCCCAGTCCTCGATGTTCTGCGCGATCTCGGCGCGGCCGAGGTCGAGCAGCAACCGGTCGTAGAGCATCGTCAGCAGGCGCACCGGCGTCGCCGAGAGCACCGCTTCGCGGTTCAACTGTGCGCGCCGGGCCTGGGCCCCACCCATCATGCTCATCACTGCCATCATCATCCTGTGCTCGAGGTCGGGAGCCCGGCAACCTGGGCGCTCAGCCACGAGGACTGTGCCTTCAGGGCGCTGAGCTGGGTTTCCAGTGCGGTGTAGGTGCTCTGCAGGGTTGCCCGGCGGGTGGCCAGGCTGCGGTCCCAGTCGGCGATGCGGTCGCCGAGGTTGCGCACGGTGGACTGCTCGCCGGTGATCTTCTGGGTGAGCTGGCCGTCGTATTTGTCGGAGGCAGTGGTGGCGGCGGCCGCGACCCGCGTGGCGATCTCCGTCACGGCGGCCTTCACCGTGGTCGGGTCTTTGGCGAGGGCGGCCGCGAATTTGGCGGCGTCGAACTCCATGGTGCCCGATCGGGTGATGCTGATGCCGTACTCCGACGGGGAGCGCCCGTTCACGGGCATCGACGCCGCCGACAGGAGGCGCTGCTTGGTGTCGCGGATGGTGCTGTCGCCGGAGAAGACCCCCGCTGTCGTGCTGGTGACCCCGGAGGAGTTCGTGGTCGTGCTCACGGCCGAGCGATTCTGGATCACCGCGAGGATGCCGTTCAGGGATGTGACGAGATCCGAGGCGGTCTTGCTGATCTGCGCGTCGTCGCGACCCACGGTGATGCTCACCGGGTCGGCCGACGCGGCGGAGACCCTGAGCGTCATGCCGGGCAGGATGCCGGCGAACGTGTTGGTCGCGGAGGTGACCTTCTGCTCGGCCAAGGTGCCGGCCCAGAGAGTGATCTCGGCATCCTGGGCGGCCTTGGTCTGGGTCATCGGGACGGGCGTTCCGGAGATGGTGACGCCCGCGGCGGCCCCGGGCCCGGTGGCCGTGAACTGCAGGCGGAAGCCGTCGGCTCCCACGGCGACCTTGGTCGCGGTGACGCCGGCGCCGGCCGCGTTGACGGCGGAGACCATGTCGTCGAGGGAGGTCGAGGCAGCCGTGACGGTCGTGACCGTGCCGTCGGCCCTGGTCAGGGTGAGGGTGGTGTCGGGCCAGACCGTGACCGGGCCGGACACCACGACCTGGGTCTGGGCGAGCTTACCGACGACCAGGTCGAGCTGGCCGGCGGCGGCGCCGGCCGAGGTGGCCACGGTGACGCCGGTGGAACTGCTGGTGGCGGAGTAGACGTCGAGGGCGGCCGGCTTGGCGGCCTTCGTGGCCAAATCGGCGAGGGCGGCGACCTGGGTGTTCAGACCCTGGAGCGCCGTGATCATGGTCTGGGCCGACGAGACCTTGGCCTTGAGCTGGGTCTGCGGAACCGCCTCGACCTGCATCAGCGAGTTGATCAGGCTGGTGGTGTCGAGGCCGCTGGCAAGGCCGTCGATCGTGGTGGCCATGTCGTCACCTCCTTCTCGTACCGGGTCGTGCTGGATGCTGCGTGGGTTACGCCGGTTCTACCGGTGAAACGTGAATGGCTGGTGGCGCCCGAGCGATGAGGTCCAGTTCATCTCTGGGGTCACCACCAGCCATAGTTCACCGTGCGGTCTCCCGAAAGGTTCAGCTCACCGGTTTAGCGGAGGAGCTGCAGCACGCCCTGGTTGGACTGGTTGGCCTGCGCGAGCATGGCGGTACCGGCCTGCGAGAGGATGCTCGAACGGGTGTACTTGACCATTTCCTCGGCCATGTCGGTGTCGCGGATACGCGAGCCGGCAGCGGTGAGGTTCTCCTTCGAGACGGCCAGGTTCTTGATGACGCTCTCGAACCGGTTCTGGTCGGCACCGAGCGAAGCGCGCGACGTCGACACGGCCTTGATGGTGGTGTCCAAAGTGCCAATTGTCGTCAACGCTGCGGCGCTGTCGGCGAACCCTGTGGCTGCGAGTCCAGAAACCGTTGTTCCGATTGCAGCGACATTCGTGAACGTAACCGCGATCTGGTCCGCGGTCGCGGAGCTCCCGGCCCCAACCTGGAAGGTCAGTTTCGTCTCTGTCGCGGGAGCCACAGGAGCGCCAAGCAGCTGGGTGCCGTTGAAGTTCGTGGACTCGCTGATTCGAGTCAGCTCCTTGCCGAGGGCGGTGACTTCAGTGGCGATCGCCTTGCGCGAGTCGGCGTTGTTCGAGTCGTTACCGGCCTGAACGGCGAGGTCACGAACGCGCTGCAGGATCGAGGTGACTTCGCTCAAGGACCCTTCCGCGGTCTGGATGACCGAGATGCCATCCTGGGCGTTGCGGCTGGCGACCGTGAGGCCGCCGACCTGCGACTTGAGGCCCTCGGAGATGGCCAGGCCGGCCGCGTCATCCGCTGCGCGGTTGATGCGGAGGCCGCTGGACAGCTTCTCCAGGGACTTGGACATGTCGTTCTGCGTGGCGGCCAGGTTGCGGTACGTGTTGTTGGCCGCGAGGTTGGTGTTGATCTGCATACCCATGATGAAATCCTCCGTGATTGGGTGGTGAGCGTCTGGCCATCCATGGCCTGACGTTGAGAGCTATCGGCCTCTGACGAGAACGCGTTAGCCGTTGACCGAAAAAACTTCCCGGGTTTCTGATCCGGCAGATCCGGCAGAGTCGAGTGAGTCCGACAGGTCCGTCGAACCGGCGGCATACGCCACTCCGCTCGCGGTGGCGGGGCCGAGCATGGCCTGATCGGCGAGGCGGGCCAGGTAGGCGCTGCGGCGGGCCGGCGCGATGCGGGACTCGGGCACGTATTCCACCTCGGCGTCGTCGGCGTAGTGCGTGCCGAGGCCATCGCGGAGCAGACGGATGGCCTCCGTACGCTGCTGGGACACGGCCGAGTGGGTGATTCCTAGCTCGGCAGCGATCTCCTTGACCGAGCGGTCGTCGAAGTAGACCTGCTGCACGATCAGGCGCATCCTCTCCGGCAGCGCCGCGATGGCGGCGTGCAGGTAGGCCAGTCGTTCGGCGGAGAGCAGCGAGTCGCCGGGCAGTTCGGTGGCGGAGACCAGGAACTCGGCGGTGGCGTCGTCGAGGGTCGACACGGTGCGCTCCGAGTCGGACAGGCCGGCGATCGCGGTCTCCCGGTCCACGCCGAGGGCCGCGGCGACCTCGTCTACGGATGCCGCACGGCCGAGGGCGCCGGCCAGCGTCTGCTGCACGGCGCGGGTCTCCTTGATACGGCGGCGGGCCATCCGGGTGGCCCAGTCGTTGGAGCGCATCTCGTCGGCGAAGGCGCCGACGATGCGGCGCCGTGCGAACGCGCCGAACGGAACGCCGAGGTCGGCGTTGTAGGCATCCGCCGAAGTGATCAGAGCGAGAGCGCCGGCCGAGGCCAGGTCGTCGCGGGAGAGGTGGCGCGCCTTGGCCCACGTCTCGGAGACGAGGTAGCCGACGAGGGGGAGGTTGTCGATCACCAACTGATTGCGGTCTACCCGATTCACACGAACTCCCTGAGGTGCTTGGTACCTGAAATAACCCGCTCAGTCGGCGAACCTGGCTGAACGAGTGGCCGGGTAGGCACTGGGACGTTGCGAGAAAGCAGGGTGTGGAGCTGGGTTTCGGGCCCGGGCCGGAGAACTGATCGGCCTCGTTAAAACGTAAAGGAGTGGTCGGTGGGTAAAAACGCAACGGTGCCCCCACAACGGGGCCAGGCACCCCCACATCGGGGCGGCTCCCCCCGCAACGGGGGGTCAGGCAGCCGGCATCCGCCACAATCGTGTCCCCGTTTTAGTGGACACGTTCAGGCGTGGCTGGCAGTCTGAATCCACACCGTGGCTAACCGGGGGCCGTCACCTGCCGATAGTCGTGGTAACAAGCCGTTGAGCTGCGCGAATCCGCGCGGACCGGCCGCACCAGACAACAGGGAGTTGGAGGAGACATGGGCGCCAATGAACTCTCAGCGTTGCTGTGGCGTGAGCGGGAGCTCCTCGAACTCCTCGTCTTCAAACTCGACGAGGAACAGCTGCTGCTGACCAACGGCAAGACCCGCTGGCTGCAGCAGGGCACCCGCGAGGTGGAGCAGGTGCTCGGCCATGTTCGGGATGCCGGCCTCGCCCGCTCGGTCGAGGTTGCCGCCGTCGCCCTCGAGTGGGGAACGACCGAAGACGCCACCCTGCGCGAGCTGGTCGCTCGCGCCCCCTCCGGCCCGTGGTCCGAGATCATGGCCGCGCACCTGAAGGCGATGGGCGAACTGACCACCCAGATCAAGGAACTGCGCGACGCCAACGAACAGCTGCTGCGCTCCGCCGCCCGCTCCACGCAGGAGACGCTGGCCGACGTGCGCCCGAACACGCAGACGTATGACGCCACCGGGGCCGCCGGCGCCCGAGCCACCGGCTCCCGACTGTTCGACCAGATTCTGTGAGGATGCCGCGATGAGCACGTTCGGAGGTCTCAACACCGCGTACACCGGCCTGGTCGCCGCCCGGCAGGGCCTCGACGTGGTGGGGCAGAACATCGCCAACGCCAACACGGAGGGGTACACCCGCCAGCGGGTGACGACCTCCGCGGTGGACGCGGCCGACCGAGTCGGTCTGATGAACTCCGGGGTGCTCCCCGGCCAGGGCGTCAGCGTCGACGGAATCGCCCGCCTCGGCAGCGCGTCGCTGGACGCCCAGGTGCGTGCCACCGCGGCGGTCGCCGGGTATTCGGCGGTGCGGGCCAACGCTCTGGGCGCAGTGGAGGCCTCGATGCAGGAGCCCGGCGAGAACGGTCTCTCCGCCCAGCTGCAGGAGTTCTGGGCCGGTTGGGGTGACGTGGCCAACGCCGCCGGCGAGACCGCACCCACCGGGGTGCTCCTGGCCCAGGCCGGCGCCGTCACCACCCAGATCAGCCGGGGTTACCAGGCGGTCTCCACCCAGTGGTCGTCCGAGCGCGAGAGCGTGGACACCCTGGTCGCCGAGATCAACGGCGCAGCCGGCCAGGTGGCCGAGCTGAATGCGCGCATCCGTCAGAGCGTCGCCGGCGGCGGCAACGCCAACGAGTTGATCGACCGGCGCAGCCGGCTCACCACGACGCTGGCCGCCCTCACCGGCGGCACCCTCGTCGACCGCACCGACGGAACCGTGGATGTTCTCCTGGGCGGCAATGCGCTGGTCACCGGCGACACCGCCCGCCCGCTCGTCGCCCTCGGCGCCCGCACCCTCGACGGTCCGAACGGCCTCACCAGCCCGGCGGGCGCCACCAACCCCGTGCGGGTGGAGTGGGCCGACCGCGCCGGGGCGATCCCCGTGGACGGCGGCGAACTGGCCGGTGCGCTCTCTCTGCTCACTCGAGCGGATGCCTCCGGCACCGGCGGCGCCCTCGCCGAGGCCGCGGTGGCGTACAACTCCTTCGCCACGAATCTGGCCGCCACGGTCAACGGCATCTACTCCACCGGCGACAATTCGACCCTCCCCGGCGCCTTCTTCGGCTCGACGGGCACGGGACCGGCCGCACTGGGCCTGTTCGTCAGGCCGTCGACCGCCGCCGAGCTCACGACCGGGCTCGCCGCGAACGGCGCCCTCGACGGCTCCATCGCCGACCGGATCGCTCAGCTGGGGGCCGGTACGGCCGTGGACGGTGCCGGCAACCCCGTGCGGTCCCCCAGCATCGACTGGTCGAACGTCGTCACCTCGCTCGCCGTGACGACGAAGAACGAGCTGCGCCAGGCGTCCCTCGCCGACCTCACCTCCCGCGCCGCCGTGAACGCCCAGCTGTCGAATTCCTCCGTCGATCTCGACGAGGAGAACGTCAACCTGCTCATGTTCCAGCACGCCTACCAGGGTGCCGCCCGCGTGCTGACCGCCGTGGACGAGATGCTCGACACCCTGATCAACCGCACCGGACTGGTGGGAAGGTAACCCATGATCTCCCGAGTCACCACCCAGACCCAGATGCGCTCGGCGCAGACCAACCTGCAGGCCAACCTCGCCCGGATGGCACAGCTGCAGGAGCAGGTCACCTCGCTCACGGCCATCACGCGCCCGTCCGACGACCCGGCCCGGGCCGCCGATTCCCTCGCTGTTCGTGCCGAGCAGCGCGCGGTCACGCAGTATGCCCGCAATGCCGACAACGGCGACGGATGGCTGACCGCCGCCGGCACCGCCCTGGCGGAGGCCACCGATCTACTGAACCAGATTCGCGACCTGACCGTGCAGGGAGCCAACGCCGGCGCCCTCTCCCCGGCCGCGAAGGAGGCCATCGCGGCCCGCCTCGACGGCCTCACCCAGAACCTGCTCGCACAGGCGAACGCCGGCTACCTGGGCCGCAGCGTCTTCGCCGGGAATTCGGATGCCGGCGTCGCTTTCCGGGCCGGCCCCGACTTCACCTTCACCGGCACGGCGACCGCGAGCGTGGACCGTCGCATCGGAGCGCACACCACCGTGAAGGTCGACGCCGACGGCGCCGCCATCTTCGGCGAGGGGGACGCCTCGATCTTTGCCCTGATCGGCGTCATCGCCGACGATCTGCGTACCGGCACGAACGTGGGCAGCCACCTCGCGGCCGTAGACTTGGCGATGAAAACCGTGCTCACGGCGCACACCGATGTCGGTGTTCGCCAGGCCCAGATCCAGAAAGCGGGGGAGGCACTCGTGCAGCACACAGGAAATCTCGAGGCCCAACGCGCCGGAATCGAGGATGTCGACCTCGGCCAGGCCATCCTGGATCTGAAACTGCAGGAGGTCACCTACCAGGCGGCCCTCTCGGTCACCGCCCGGGTGCTCCAGCCGACGCTGATGGACTTCCTGCGATGAGCGCCGGCACCGTGACCGCCGCCCTGAGCTTCGTGTCCCCGCCGCCCGGGCTCGACCCGCTGACCGAGTTCAGCCTGACCGAGATTCCCGGCGCCGACGGTCTGTTCTCGCTGCAGTCCGCCGAGGACCAGCGAACCCGCCTGTTCGTGCTCGACGCATCCGTCTACCTGCCCGACTACTCCCCCGTGATCAGCGACGAGCACGCGGCATCGCTCGACCTGAGCGCGCCGGATGACGCGCTGCTGCTCGTGGTGACCAACCCCGGCGAAGACGGAACGACCGTGAACCTGATGGCGCCGATCGTCGTCAACGCCGTCACCGGTCGCTCCGCCCAGATCATCCTCGACGGTCAGGACTGGCCGCTCCGCGCCGAGCTGGGTGCCCACTCGGCCTGACCTGCCTCGGCCCGAACTGCACGGAACGGCGACCGGCAGAGAACCGGGCGGCGCCTCCGCGCCACCCGGGATCGGTGAGTGGACCGGCTAGATCGTCTGCGAGATGCAGATGAAGTTGCCTTCGGTGTCGCGGAACCAGGCCGATTTCATGTCGTCGGCCGTGACGACCCCGTTCACGGTCTTCATGCCGGGGATGTCGAATTCCTCGAAGACGACCCCGCGTTCGCGGAGCGTGCTCATCTCCGTGTCGAGGTCATCCGTGATCCAGCCCATCTGGGTGTTCTGGGCCGTGCCGGCGTTGCTGGTCTCGTAGATCTCGAAAACGGATCCCGACCCGACGTGGTAGACGAGGGTTCCCTCGTGGATTTCGTCGGGGTCGAGGCCGAGAGCGTCGTGGTAGAACGACCGGGCTCGCTTGAGATTTGCCGCCGGTAACACGGTGTGCAGTTCTTTCAGCATTGTGAAACGCCTCCTTGGTGGTGCAGATGATTCGTGGCGCGTGTGGAGGGATGAACGTGGAAGCCGCCGCGTATCGGGCAACCCGCGCCGCATCGGATGCCGTTGTGGGCGTGCTTCCGGGCCGGAGTGCCGGCCGCCGGCAAAGCGGTGGGCGCGAACTGTGGCCGGAACTCCGCGCCCAGCGGGGAGTGGTTGACTACCCCGGCGGGCGTTGACTTTTCGCTTTTCCACCCCGAATATACGCCGCTCCACCTCGCGGCGCACCCTGTAGAACCCGGCGAACGTTCTACCCTGCGCCGGCTTGCATACCCTGCGCCGGCTGCCATACCCTGCGCCACGACCCCGGTGACCCGATCTCCGGAGCTTCGCCCGCGGCATCCGTCGCGACCGACGGCACTGACTGAGGAGATTGTCGCGACGCGCCGCTCACCAGGCGCCAAAACCGGCGTGTCCCGACAATCTCCTCAACTACGTGACATCGGACGCGTTCTGCCGGCCCCGCAACGGAGGCCCACCGGTTCGCCGAGACCGTGGCCCGTGACGCGGCCTGTTCAGCGAAGGCCGCACTGGCCAGGTACCCCTGACCCGGTGGCGCTATGTTCTGCTGCCGGCCGGAACCCCGAAGGGGACCTCACCGACCGGGCGCCCGTTCGTCAGCGAGCCGGCCACGCTCATCCGTGCACCGGGCCGGCGGCGGGAACGGGAACCGGTGCTGGAGCCAGAGCCAGAGCCGGAACCCGACAAGCAGGTCCGGGCCCCGGGAGCGGATGAACCGCCACCGTTCCAAGGTTCTCGGCAGCCGGCGTTCTCGGTGTCGGACGCGCTCAGGGTCCGGTTCGGGGTCCGGTTCAGGGTCCGGTTCAGGTCCGATTCGGGGTCCGGTTCAGGGTCCGGTTCAGTGCGTGGCGTCGACGAATTTCAACCCGACGACGCACCCCACCAGGCCGAGGATGAGCACAATCTTCAGCAGGGACGCCGGTTCGCCGCCGAAGATCATGGCGTAGAGCACGGTGAGCGCCGCGCCGATCCCGACCCAGACGGCATACGCGGTCCCGGTCGAGATGTCCCGCATGGCGAAGGCAAGCCCGCCCATGCTGAGCACGAGCGCCACCGCGAACACGACGGATGGCCACAGTCGGGTGAACCCGGCGGACTTGCCGAGCGCCGTGGCCCAGACGGCCTCCAGAACCCCGGACACAATGAGAATGATCCACGACATGACAACGGCTCCCGTGGCCAGTCTTGTCGCGTGCCGGGTACTGAACCGTCGTCCGGAGCCGCGTCGCGCGGCCTCCGCCAAGAGTAGCCGTCGAGCCTGCGCAGATCCTGCACAAACGCCGGTATCGGAGGGGCGCGACCCGAGAAACGGTGCGCCTAATCCGCGAGCAGGGCCGCCTCGAACGCCACCCAGGGCAGCATGGCGCACTTGACCCGGGCCGGGTAACGCGAGACGCCGGCGAAGGCGGCAGCGTCGCCGAGCACCTCCTCGTCGGGCTCGATCGTGCCGCGCGAGCGCAGCATCTCGCGGAAGGTGTTCAGCACGGCCCGCGCGGTGGCGACGTTCTCGCCCCGCACGGTGTCGTGCAGCACGGATGCCGAGGCCATCGAAATGGAGCATCCGTCGCCGGCCCAGGCGAACTCTTCGATCACGGCGTCGTCGGCAGGCTCGCCGGCCGACTCGGGCGAGCCGCCGGGTTCCCCGGCGCGCACACCGATGCGCACGGTCACCTCGTCGCCGCAGGTCGTGTTCACCTGGTGAGACTCGGTCACGCGCAACCCGGCACCCGCACCGGCAGGAGAATCGGCGCCAAGAGAGGCTCCGGCAGCAGTCCCGGCTGCCTCGAGCGGTGGCAGCCCGCCCGCCGGTGCGCCGTTCCGGGACTTGGCGTGGTCGAGGATGATCTGCTGGTAGAGCTGCTGCATGGCGCTTTGGGTCATGATCTCACTCCGAAGAACGGGGCCACCTCGGCCAGGGTCGCCAGGAACCGGTCCACCTCGTCGGTGGTGGTGTACAGGTAGGTGCTCGCGCGGGTCGACGCGGTCACGCCGAGCCGGCGGTGCAACGGCTGGGCGCAGTGGTGCCCGACGCGCACCGCGATTCCGGCCTCGTCGAGGTACTGACCGACATCGTGGGCGTGCACCCCGGCCAGGTCGAAACTGGCCAGACCGATGCGGTCGACTCCGGCGGGCGGCCCGAGCAGACGCACCCCGGGGATGTCCGCGAGCCCGGCCACGAGGCGTTGCCCCAGTTCGGCCTCGCGTGCGGCAACGCGTTCCATGCCGGTCTCGGTCAGGTAGTCGACCGCGGCGGCGAGGGCGATCGCCTGGGAGATGCGCTGGGTTCCGGCCTCGAACCGCTGCGGCGGGGCGAGGAACTCGGCGGTGTGCATGTCCACGGTGGTGATCATGGACCCGCCGGTCAGGAACGGCGGCATCCCCGCGAGCAGCTCGGCCTTGCCGTAGAGCACACCGATGCCGGTCGGGCCGAGCATCTTGTGCCCGGAGAACACGGCGAAGTCCACGTCGAGGGCGGCGACATCCACCGGCAGGTGCGGCACCGACTGGCAGGCGTCCAGCAGCACCAGCGCGCCCACCGAGCGGGCCAGCGCCACGAGCTCGGCGACCGGGTTGATGGTGCCCACCACATTGGAGGCGTGGGTGACCGCGAGCAGGCGGGTGCGGGCTCCGACGATACCCGCCGCCGCGCCCAGATCGAGGGTGCCGTCATCTCGGACCGGGATGAACCGCAGGGTCGCGCCGGTGCGCAACGCGAGCTGCTGCCACGGAATCAGGTTGGCGTGGTGCTCCATCTCGGTGACGACGATCTCGTCCCCGGCGCCGAGCGCGAACCGCTTCGCTTCCGGGCCGCCGAGCCCGAGGGACGCGTTCGAGAACGAGTAGGCGACGAGGTTGATGCCCTCGGTCGCGTTCGACGTCCAGACGATCTCAGCGGCCTGCGCGCCGATGAACGCGGCCACGGTCGCCCGGGCCGCCTCGAACGTCTCCGTGGCGCCGAACGCGAGGGTGTGGGCCCCCCGGTGCACGGCCGCATTGCGCTGCTCGTAGAACTCCTGCTCGGCCTCCATCACGCTGAGCGGGTTCTGCGAGGTCGCGCCCGAGTCGAGGTAGTTGAGCGGATGCCCGTTGACCAGCTGGTCGAGGATCGGGAAGTCGTTGCGGATGCGATCGACTTCCTCGTCCGTCAGCGGGCGAGCGTTCGCACGGGTGGACGGTGAAGCGGAAGACGTCATTTCTCCAGCGTATTCCCTCCTCCGGGCAATGCACACCGACCGCATCACACACCGATGATCGGTGCGGAATCCGGCCCTCCACCCGGCATTGCCGGCCCCGCCGACAGGTCGAGCCCGAACGTCAGGGCCCGGGTGAACTCCGTCTGCGGATGCGCGAACACCGCGCGGGTCGGCCCCTCCTCGATGATGCGCCCGCCCTGCAGCACGATCACCCGGTCGGCCAGCGCGAGGGCGTCGAGCGGGTCGTGGGTGACCAGGATGACGGACCGATCGAACAGCACCCGGTGCAGCAGCCGTCGCTGCGCGGGCACCGCGGTCACGTCGAGCGCGGTCATCGGCTCGTCCAGCAGCAGCAGCCGGGGACTGGCCGCGAGGGCCCGGGCCACGGCAACCCGCTGAGCCTGGCCGCCGGACAGCCTCCCGGGCCGCCGGTCGGCGAGCTCGGAGACCTCGGCGGCGGACAGCCACTCGTCGGCGAGCCGCCGCGAGGCCGCCCGGGACTCCCCCGCGCTACGCGGACCGAACGCCACGTTGTCACGCACGCTCAGGTGCGGGAAGAGCAGCGGCTCCTGGGCCAGCAGCACCGTGCGGCGGGCGTGCGGCGGCAGGAACGTGTCGGGCCGCACGGCGCCGCCACCGCCGGCACCGCCGGCCGCCAGGTCGAACAGCACCTGCCCGTCGAGGGTGGCCCGGCCCGAATCGGGTCGCAGCAGGCCCGCGCACAGCTCGACGACGGTGGATTTGCCGGCGCCGTTGGAGCCGAGCAGTGCCACCGTCTCGCCCGGCGACACGGTGAAGGCGACCTCCAGCCCGCGCCGGCGCATCACGGCGGCCAGTTCGAGGGTCATGACAGTCCCCGCGGCCGATGCGTGGCCACCATCACGATCAGGGCCACGGCCACGAGCAGAAGGGCGAGGGCGACGGCCGCATCGGCATCCGTCTCCCGTTGCAGGTAGATCTCGAGTGGCAACGTGCGGGTGACTCCCTGCAGGCTGCCGGCAAAGGTGAGGGTCGCGCCGAACTCGCCGAGCGCACGCGCGAACGCGAGCACCGCACCGGCGACCAGGCCTGGCAGCACCAGCGGCAGCGTCACCCGCCGGAAGACCGTGCCGGGGGTGGCGCCGAGCGTGGCGGCGACCGCCTCGAAGCGCGCGCCGGAGGCCCGCAGGGTGGCCTCGACGCTCAGCACCAGGAACGGCAGCGCCACGAAGGTCTGCGCGAGCACGACGGCCGTGGTCGAGAACGCGATCTGAATACCGAGAACCTCGAAGGTCTCGCCGAGCAGTCCTCGGCGCCCGAAGGTCGACAGCAAGGCGATTCCACCCACGACCGGCGGCAGTACGAGCGGCAGCAGCACGACGGCGCGCACCAGGCGCTGCCCGGGAAACCGGCTACGGGCCAGGGCGAGGGCCATCGGCACGCCGAACACCAGGCAGAGCACGGTGCTCATCGCGGCGGTGCGCAGGCTGAGCAGCAGCGCCGCGACCGCCGCTTCGGACGTCACGAGGGCGCCGAACCGGGACCAGTCCACGCGCAGGGTCATGCCCACGATCGGCAGCACGATGAATAGTGCGCCGACGGCAGCCAGGATGAGCGTCCAGCGGGGCACCCCGAACGTCACCCGGCCGTCGCGGGAGCCGTCGGGAGAGCCGTCGCGGGATCCCGCGCGACGGGTCGTCCCCTCTCGGTGCGGTGCCCTGTCGCGGCGCCCCGCAGACTCACGGCGCGCCAAAACCGGCCGCCCCGAGCACGTTCTGACCGGTCGCCCCGGTCACGAACTGGGCGAAGGATGCCCCGAGCCGCGCCCGCTCACTGCCCGCCACGACCGCGATCGGGTATTCGTTCACGGCCTGATCGGCCTCGGGCACGGGGATGCCGAGAACCGAGTCACCGGCGGAGGCGACGTCGGTCACGTAGACGAGTCCGGCATCCGCCTGGCCGCTCGTGACCTTGCCGAGCACATCGGTGACGGCGTTCTCCTCGCTCACCGGGGCGAGCGTGACGCCGGCGGCGGCCTCGAGCGCCGGCAGCGCGGCGCCGCACGGCACCTGCGGCGCGCAGACCACGACGTCGACGCCCGGCGCGGCGAGGTCGGCGAAGGAGGTGATGCGGGCCGGGTTGTCGGCGGGCACGGCGATCATCAGGGTGTTGGTGGCGAAGACCGCGGGGCTGCCGTCGACGAGCCCGTCACGGCTGAGCTGGACCATGTTCGACCGGTCGGCCGCCGCGAACACGTCCGCCGGGGCTCCCTCCCGGATCTGGGTCACCAGATCGGCCGAGCCGGCGAAGTTGAGTGCGACCGTCACGCCGGGATTGGCCTCCTCGAACCGGTCGGCCAGCTCGGTGAAGGTCTCGGTGAGGGATGCCGCGGCGAACACGGTGAGCGTCTCGCCCTGCCCCGCGGCGTTGTCGGTGCCGGGCGTTGCCCCGGCGGTTCCCGCACAGCCGGACAGCACGACGGATGCCGCCGCCAGCCCGAGCGCGACCCGCACGCTCCGGGCCCAGGTCACGACAGACCCTTCGGGGTTTCGACGATCACGGTGGTGGCCTTGACCACGGCCACCGCCACCGACCCCGGCACCAGGCCGAGGTCCTGCACGGCCTCGGTGCTCATCAGGGACACCACCCGGTGGGGGCCGCACTGCAGCTCGACCTGGCTCATCACCGGGTCGCTCACCACCCGGGTGACCAAGCCGACGAAACGGTTGCGGGCTGAACTCACGGTCGTGGACGGATCGGCGGGCGACGACGCGTTCTCCCGGGCCAGCGCGGTGTCGCGGGCCAGGCGTGCCAGGTCGGATCCGTCGACGACCATGCGTCCGGCGTCGTCGGTGCTCGCGGCGAGCGCCCCATTGTCGATCCAGCGCCGCAGAGTGTCGTCGCTGACGCCGAGGTACCCGGCGGCTTCCTTGATCCGTATTTGCGACATGAGGAGCATCTTATTACCGCATTTGCGGAATAGACAGGGCGCGGGACGGAAACACAGCACCTGCAATGGGGCCGGCACGCGCAGTGAGGCAGGATGGAGCGCGTGACCGCCGCAGCGAACCATCCGTCGACTCCGTTCCAGCCAGCCGTGCCGACCGAACCGCGACCGCCCCGCACCGCGCAGGTCATCGTCGCCTCCACGCGCGCCGCGGACGGCGTCTACCCGGATCGCACCGGACCCGTCATCGACGCCTGGCTGACGGAGCGCGGCTTCACCCTCGGCGAGCGCCGCGTGGTGCCCGACGGCGATCCGGTCGGCGCCGCCCTGATCGAGGCCATCGACGCGGGCGTGGACCTGGTGATCACCACGGGCGGCACGGGTGTCAGCCCGCACGATCTCACGCCGGAGCAGACCCTCCCGCAGCTCGACCGGCTGCTCCCCGGGCTGATGGAGGAATTCCGCCGGCGCGGCGCAGCATCCACCCCTCTGGCCGTGATCTCGCGCGGCCACGCCGGGATCGCCCGCGGGCGCACCCTGGTGATCAACCTCCCGGGCTCCCCCAACGGCGTGAGGGATGGCCTGGGTCTCCTCACCGAGGTGGTCGACCACATCCTCGACCAGCTCCACGGCGTCGACCACTAGCCCTGCCCGACTGGCCCCTCCAGCCCCCGCCCGAACGAATTCGACGGAGATTTTGGCCAGGCCGGCCCAAAACGGTCCCACAACGCGCGTTCAGCTCATAATCTCCGTCGAATTGGTTCACCACCGGGCGCCTCCGTACCTGTGCCCTCCGCGCACACGGGGCGGCTTGCCGTGAGGATGCCGCGAGCGAGCGCGTCGACTCGCGGGGCGCTCCGGGGCAGGCGGATAATTCAGGGTGTCGACCTGCACCGCGCGGTCGAGTGAGGGAAACGATGGACCTCAACACCGTGCTCACGATCACCTCCGCCCGTCACCGTGACGACCTGGCGCACCTCGGCACCCAGGTGGCCCCGCTCGCCGGCGGCTCCGACCTCTTCGCAGACCCGCAGACCCACCTGACCGGCCTGGTCGACCTGCAGACCCTGGGCTGGCCTGCCCTGACCCTGACGACGGATGCCGGCGGTCCGGTCACAGCATCCGACACCACCCCCGGCCTGACCATCGCCGCCACCTGCACCATCGCCGAACTCTCCCGGTTGGAAGCCGCGCCCGGTTGGACCGCGCATCCGCTGCTCCACCAGTGCTGCACCGCCCTCTACGGCTCGTTCAAGATCTGGAACGTCGCCACCGTCGGCGGCAATCTCTGCGCCTCCCTCCCGGCCGGCCCGATGACCAGTCTGGCCGCCGCCCTCGACGCGGAGGTGTTGATCTGGCGCCGTGACGGCAGCGACGAACGGATGCCCGCAGCGGCCTTCGTCACCGGCAACACCACCAACGTGCTCGGCACCGGCGATGTGCTGCGGTCCATCCACGTGCCGGCCTCCTCGCTGGCGGCCCGCACCGCCTACCGCAAGATCGCCCTCTCCCCGCTCGGCCGCTCCGGCGCCGTGCTGATCGGCCGGCTCGACCTGGATTCGGGTTTCGTGCTCACCGTCACCGCCGGCACCGTGCGCCCGGTGCAGCTGCGCCACGACTCCCTACCCGACGCGGCCACACTCGCCCGCGACATCGCCGCGATCGACTGCTGGTTCACGGATGCCCACGGCGCCGCCGACTGGCGCCGCGCCGTGAGCGGCGTGCTGGCCGAGGAGATCCGGGCCGAACTGGACAACGCCGAACCGGGCGACGCCGAACCGGGCGACGCCGAACCGGCACAGGGGGACCGCTCATGAGACTGCAGATCAACGGCGAACCCGTCGACGCGTCCCCGGCCCCCGGGCAGTGCCTGCGCTCCTTCATCCGCGACCAGGAGCATTTCGAGGTCAAGAAGGGCTGCGACACGGGCGACTGCGGCGCCTGCTCCGTGCTGATCGACGGCACTCCGGTGCACTCCTGCCTTTACCCGGCGTTCCGCGCCGAGGGCACGCAGGTCACGACCGTGGCCGGGCTCGGCCTGCCCGGCGACCTGGCCAAGGTCCAGCAGCGCTTCGTCGACGCCGCCGGGTTCCAGTGCGGGTTCTGCACCGCCGGCATGATCGTGACCGCGTCGACCCTGACCGAGAGCGACCTTGACGATCTCCCGCGGCTGCTGAAGGGCAACCTGTGCCGCTGCACCGGCTACCGCGCCATCGAGGACGCCATCCGCGGCGCCCACACCCCGGTCAACGGCTCAGCCGCCACAGCAGGCCCTGACGCCACAGCAGACCCTGAGAGCCGCCTCGGCCCGATCATCACAACCGGTCCACGCCCCGGCACGGTCGGCACCTCCCTGGCTGCCCCGGCCGGCGAACGCGTGGTGAGTGGGCAGGAGCCGTACACCCTCGACGTCACGGTGCCCGGCCTGCTGCACCTCAGCGTGCTGCAGAGCACGCAGGCGCACGCACGCATCCGTTCGATCAGGACCGACGCGGCCGCCGCCCTGCCCGGGGTGCACGCAGTGCTCACCCACGCCGACTCCCCCGCCACCCTGTTCTCCACCGCCCGGCACGAGGACCGCCTCGACGACCCCGACGACACCCTCGTGCTCGATTCGGTCGTGCGGTTCCGCGGCCAGCGGGTCGCGGCCGTGGTCGCCGACACCCTGGCCGTCGCCGAGGCGGCCTGCCGCCTGATCGAGATCGACTACGAGCCGCTCCCCGCCGTCTTCGACCCGCACACCGCTCTCCGGCCTGGCGCTCCCCTGGTGCACGGGGACAAGGACGCCGCCGCGAGCCGGCTGGCCGACCCGGCCCGCAACCTGGTGGCCGAGCTGCACGGCGAATACGGCGACATCGCGGCCGGACTGGCAGGCGCCACCCAGATCGTGAGCGGAACCTGGCAGACCCAGCGGGTGGCGCACACCCATCTGGAGACGCACGCGACCATCGGCTGGCTGGAGGATGAGCGCCTGATCCTGCGCACCAGCTCCCAGGTGCCGTTCCTGGTGCACCGGGAGATCTGCCGCCTGTTCGACCTCGACCCGGAGCGGCTGCGCGTGTTCACGGCCCGGGTCGGCGGCGGCTTCGGCGGCAAGCAGGAGATCCTGACCGAGGACATCGTCGCCCTCGCCGTGCTGAAGACCGGACGGCCCGTGCAGTACGAGTTCAGCCGCTCCGACGAGTTCACCCTCTCCCCGGCCCGGCACCCCATGCAGATCCAGGTCACCCTCGGCGCCGACGACGCCGGACGCCTGACCGCCCTGAAGCTCGGCGTGCTCGCCGACACCGGCGCCTACGGCAACCATGCACCCGGCGTGATGTTCCACGGCAGCTCCGAATCGGTCAGCCTCTACCGGGTGCCCAACAAGCGGGTGGATGCCCAGAGTGTTTACACGAACAACCTCCCGTCGGGCGCCTTCCGCGGCTACGGTCTCGGCCAGGTCATCTTCGGGGTCGAATCCGCGCTCGACGAGCTCGCCCGCACGGTCGGGCTCAACCCGTTCGATCTGCGCAGGCTCAACTCGGTCGGCCCGACCGACCCGCTCGTGGTCACCCACGTCGAGGGCCCGGACCTCATTTTCGGCAGCTACGGCCTCGACCAGTGCCTCGACCTCGCCCAGGCCGCCCTGGCCCGCGGCAACGACGCCGCCGTGCCTCCCGGCGAGCACTGGAAGGTGGGCGAGGGAATGGCCACCGCCATGATCGCGACCACCCCGCCGCGCGGGCACTACGCGCAGGCCTCGGTGAACCTGGACAACGTGACGCTCGACGCTATGGGCTACACCGTGCGGGTCGGAACGGCCGAGTTCGGCAACGGCACCACCACGGTGCACGCGCAACTGGCCGCCACCGCCCTGAACACGACTGGCGACCGCATCCGGATCCTGCAATCCGACACGGATGCGATCGGCTACGACACGGGCGCGTTCGGCTCCGCGGGCGTCGTCGTCGCCGGCAAGGCCGTGCTCGCGGCGGCGAACGACCTGGCCGGCACGCTGAAGCAGGCCGCGACCGACCTGCACGGGGACATCCCCGCCGACTCCTGGACGCTCGAGCCCGACGGCCTCCGCAGCGGGGAGACGTTCGTGACGCTGGCGGAGCTGGCCGGCAGGGCGGCGGCTCCCGGGGCATCCGTTCTCCGCGGTGTCGGCGCCGAAGACGGCGCACGGCGCTCGGTGGCGTTCAACGTGCACGCGTTCCGGGTGGCCGTGGACACGCAGACCGGCGAGGTGCGCATCCTGCAATCGATCCAGGCCGCGGATGCCGGGGTCGTGATGAACCCGGAGCAGTGCCGCGGCCAGATCGAGGGTGGGGTCGCGCAGGCGATCGGCACCGCGCTCTACGAGGAGGTCATCCTCGACGGCGCGGGCACCGTGACCACGAGCGTGCTCCGGAACTACCACATCCCGCAGCTGGCCGACCTGCCCGTGACCGAGGTGTACTTCGCGGAGACTCACGACGTGCTCGGCCCGTTCGGGGCGAAGTCGATGAGCGAGTCGCCCTACAACCCGGTGGCGCCGGCGCTGGCGAACGCGGTGCGCGACGCCATCGGCATCCGTCCCACCGAACTGCCGATGTCGCGCGACCGGATCTGGCGGCTGCTGCACCCCGTTCTCTCCTGAACGGGGTGCAGCGACGGGGTGCGATCCGCGGGCTACCGCTTCTTCGCCGTCCGCTCCTGCGCGTCGACGAGCACGGCGACCGTGCGGGCGGGAACGGTGACCGTTCCGGTTGCCGCATCCCACGTCGTTGTCTTGACGAGCGCATCCGTCCCGGCGGCCTGGATGCCGCTGAGGGCGTAGCCGCGCCCGGCCAGCTCGTCGAGCCGGATCGTCTGGGGTTCGGGGCTGGCGTTGAAGAGCACCAGCAGCCCGTCCAGTTTCTTGTCGACGTCGGTTCCCACGGTGTCGTCGACGCTCATCGCGATGACGCCGGGGGTGGCGTCCGGTCCGCCGGCCGGGAAGGTCAACTTCTGGTTGATCAGCTTCGCGTCGCCGAGCCGGAACAGCTCGGTCGACTGCTTGAGGCGCAGCAGGTCCTGGGCCTGGGCCGACGCGAACGTGATGTCGTCCGGCGTCGGCTTGAGGGCCGGGTCCTCGAGCAGTGGGCGCATGATGTCCCACTTGTCCTCGTTGGCGGCCGCCGACGGCAGGCCGACGCCGAAGTTGCTGGTCTGGCCGGTCCAGTCGATGCGGTTGAACCAGTCGCCCGAGTTGTAGCTGTCGCGGTCGAGCGACTTCGAGCGCAGCAGGTCGGTTCCAGCGTGCCAGAGCGATGGTGACTGCGACAGGGTCGCGGTGGCGAGCGAGAGGGTGTTCATGCGCACCCGGTCGCTCATCCCGGTGTCGGCCGGTAGCTTGAGGGCGAGCAGGTCGTAGAGCGTCTCGTTGTCGTGCGCGTCGACGTAGTTGATCACCTCGTCCGGCTGGTCCGCGTACCCGGCCGGCGACCCGTTGTAGTCGATTTCGTCGCCGCGCTTCACCGTGCCGTCGCTGGTGACGAAGCTGAAGGCGCGCAGGTTCGCGGCCAGGCCGAGCCGCACCAGGTCGCTGGCAACGCCGAGCCTGGCGAGCGCCTCCTCCGGGGTGCCGTTGATCGCCACGCCGTTGGGATCGGTGCCGAGCCCGGTGCCGAAGCCCTGCTGCTGCACGGTGCTGCCGTCGACCGGGCTGCCGCCGTGCACCGCGTCGCGCAGCCGGTCGTTGAACGTGCCGATGCCCGTTCCGCCGAGCTGGCCCTGCGTCGCCTGCTCGAACAGGGCGTTGTTCGCCACCTCGCCGAAGTTCCAGCCCTCGCCGTAGAGGTAGATCGCCTGGCCGTTCACGCCGTCCTTCTTCAGGGTCAGCGTGTCCAGGGCGTCCCGCACTGCCAGCAGGTTGTCCTTCGAGTGGTGGCCCATCAGGTCGAAGCGGAACCCGTCGACCCGGTACTCCCTGGCCCAGAGCACGACGGAGTCGACCATCAGCTTCTCGGCCAGTTCGTGCTCGGTGGCGATGTTCTGGCAGCAGGTGGAGGTCTCGACGGCGCCTTGCGGGTTGAGGCGGTGGTAGTAACCGGGCACGACCTGGTCTAGCACCGATTTCTCACCCTGACCGCTCTGCGCGGTGTGGTTGAACACCTCGTCGAGCACGACCTGCAGGCCGTCCTCGTGCAGGGCGCCCACCATGGTGCGGAACTCGGCTACGCGGGAGCCGCCGTCCGCGTCCACCGCGAAGGAGCCCTCCGGCACCGAGAAGTGGAACGGGTCGTAGCCCCAGTTGAAGCCGTCCTGGTCCCTGATCGCCTGGATGCACGCCTGCTGTTCCGGCGAGGCCGGCCCGAAGGAGGCCAGGTCGCAGGCGGGCACGGCCTGGAGGGCACGGTCCTCCTCGATTGTGGCGATGTCGAAGGTCGGCAGCAGGTGCACGGTGTTGAGCCCGGCAGCCGCCAGCTCGGCCAGGTGCCGGGTTCCCGCGCTGTCCACCCTGAACGCCCCATAGGTGCCGCGGAGCTCGTCCGGCACGGTGTCGTCGGAGATCGAGAAGTCGCGCACGTGCAGTTCATAGATCGACCGGTCGACGGCCTTCTTGATGACCGGCGACTTCGCCTTCTCCCACGCCGTGGGGCGGTAAGCCTTGTCGGCCAGGTCGATCAGCACCGACCGGGTGGAGTTGGGCGTCAGGGCCACCGAGTACGGGTCGGTGACCTGGTTCACCTCGATCGTCCCCGTCGTCGGCGCGAACACCGTGACCTCGAAGACGAAGGATGCGCCGGTCCAGTTCTTGGCGCCGGTCGCGGTCCACGTTCCGTCATCCTGGCGCGTCAACGCGATGCGCTCCGGGTCGGCCGTGTCGCCCGCCGTCCAGACGAGCGCGTCGACGTTCTGCGCCGTGGGAGCCCAGACCGCGAGGGTGGGCCGCTTCTTCGACCAGGTGACGCCGAGTGTCCGGTCCGCTGCGGCGTCCGCGTAGAGGTCGTCGAGCACGCCGGGCAGTTGCACGCCCGTGAAGGCGGTGAGGATGCCTGTGGTGTCGTCGGTGCCGGACTGGGCCACCGCCAGCTGGGTGGTGAGCAGCCGTTCCACCTCCGACCGGTCCACACCGACCGGGCGCAGGGCCACGGACCCGGCGAGGGCCGGGAAACGCGCTTTCTCCGCGTCGGAGAGGCCGGCCGGGTCGTACTCGAGGGCGACCGTGTCACCCCCGGTCACCGCACCGTCGGCGACGGCCAGGCCGGCGGCCGCCGAGGAATGCAACGCGAAGCCGAGTGCGGCCGGGTCGGCATTCACGGGCAGCAGGTCACGCGGCCAGGCGAGAGTCTTCTCGCTCACCCAGTGCGCGCGCTGCGCTCCCGTGCCGGCCAGCGGCGGGTCGGTCACCGTGATCGTGAGCACGTGGGCGGCGAGGTCGTAACTGAACAGGGTTTCCTTGCCCTCGGTGGCCGTGAACGACAGGTTCGCGCCGTTCGGCACGCCGTCGGCGCCGTAGTTCTCGTCCCAGCCGAGGTTGTGCGCGACCTTCGCCTCGTACGAGCCGGTCGGCAGGGTGTTCGAACTCAGGGTGAGGATGCCGTCGCCGTTCACGTCCTGCAACCAGGTTGCGAGGCAGTCCGGTTTCCAGTCGCCGGGGCAACCGGCCTCCTCGTGGAAGGAACCGGCCGCGACGACGATATCGCCCTCGGCCGTGCCCTGGAAGAAGTTGTTGCGCGGGTCGTAGTAGAACGTGACCGCACCCCCGGTGGTGGTGTAGCTCACGTTGTCGCCGCCGGGAACGCCGCCGGAACCGTAGTTGAGGTCCCAGGAGCCGTTGACGGCGATCTTGTACTCGTAGTCGCCGGCCGGAAGGTCGAATGTGCCGGCGTAGATGCCGTCGGCTCGGAGGGTCAGTTTCGCGGCCTCGCAGCCGGGCTGCCAGTCCCCGGCACAGCCCATCTCGGAGTTGTGGCTGCCGGCGACCGTGACCAGGTCGATCGCGGTGTCGGGGGTGCCGGTGTCGGCGAGCGACACGGTGTTGCCGACGGAGACGAAGCTGGACGCGGCGGCCCGCTGGCCGGCGGCATCCGTGGAGACGGCGCGGTATTCGACCAGGGTGCCCGTGGCGAGGCCGGCGGTGTCGTGGAAGACCCGCGGAGTGGTGTCTTCGGCGGTGCCGAGGCTGGTCCACTTCGTGTCCCCTGCGACCCGCCAGGCGAAGCCGGTCTCCTGCCAGGTCCCGTCGTCGACGGTGGCCCCGACGGGTGAGACGCCGGTAACGCCGGCTCCGGCCGCCGGGGCGGCGACCGTGATCGCGGCGGCCGCGGCCGGAGCGCCGACGGGTCGGTCGGCCACGAGCACCACCGATCCGCGGGCCGGCACGGTGACGGCCAGGTCGCCGGTGTCGCCGGATACTGCGGCCGCAGTGTCGCCGAACAGCACCGAGTAGGACGCGTCCGTGGTGAGGGTGGGGATCGTCACGGTTTTCGCCGCGGCCGAGTTGTTGACGGCGACGAGGTGTTCGATCTTCTCCGTGCGGTCGACCCGGCTGAACGCGTAGACGCCGGCCCCGGTGTCGGCGTAACGCTCGATCTGGGCGCCCGTCGCGAGGGCCGGGTGGTCGCTCCGCAGCGCGGAGAGCTCAGCGATCCGACTGTAGAGCGGCGCATCCGTCGCGAACCGGTCGACCGAACCGGCGGTCTCGCCGGTGATCAGCGGCTGGTTCGCGTACTCGGACACCTGGCTGGCGAACAACGACTGACGGGCGTCCTTGTCGCCGCCCGCGCCCATGAAACCCTGCTCGTCGCCGTAGTAGACCACCGGCTGGCCGCGGGTCAGGAACATGAGTTCGTGGGCGAGCACGTCGCGGGCCAGCGGGTCGTCGGTGCCCTTGAGGAAATAGCCGATGCGCCCCATGTCGTGGTTGCCGAGGAAGGTCGGCAGCGCGGAGGCGTTGGAGTCGGGCGTCGTGTAGAGGTCGTCGGAGGCGAACAACTGGCTGAGCCCCTTCGCGGAGTTGCCCGCGGCGAAGCTGGTCGCCTGCGACTGGAATCCGAAGTCCAGCACCGAGTTGAGGTCGGTCTTGCGCACATACGGTGAGGTCTTGGCTGCATCCGCGTCGTAGACCTCGCCGAACATGAAGAAGTCCGGTTTGCCGGCGGCGTGCGCGTAGTCGAGCACCTGCGTGGACCACGTCTCCCAGAACTCGAGGTTGACGTGCTTGACCGTGTCGATGCGGAAGCCGTCGATCCCAAGGTCGACCCAATCCGTGTACACGTCGACGAAGCCGTTGACGACGGCCGGGTTCTCCGTCATCAGGTCGTCGAGGCCGGAGAAGTCGCCGTCGAGGTTGCTCTCGCCCTCGAAGGTCGAGTCGCCCCGGTTGTGGTACAGCGTCGGGTCGTTCAGCCAGGCCGGCACCTTGGCTGCCGCGTCGGCGGCAGAGAGGTACGGCGTGTAGGGGAAGGATGTCGCGTCGAGGGCCGGGAATTCGTCGGTCCCCGCGTAGTCGGCCGGGTCGAAGGGCTCGCCGGCGGCGGTCGTGTAGGGCGACGTGGCCTTGTCGATGTAGGAGTACTGCTTCTCCTCGTTGTCGATGACGTCGGCGGTGTGGTTGGTGATGATGTCGAAGTACACCTTGATGCCGCGCGCGTGCGCGTCGTCGATGAGCGCCTTGAGCTCGGCGTTGGTGCCGAGGTGCGGGTCGATCTGGGTGAAGTCCGTGATCCAGTAGCCGTGGTAGCCCGCGGAAGCGTTCGCGCCCTCACCCTGCACGGCCCGGTTCTTGAACGACGGCGTCAGCCAGAGGGCGCTCGTGCCGAGACCCTCGATGTAGTCGAGCTGGGAACGGAGCCCGGCGAGGTCGCCGCCGTTGTAGAAGCCCTTGTTCGCCGGGTCGTAGCCGGACAGCAGTGGGTCGTCGCCGAGGCCGGCGGTGTTGTTGGCCGGGTCGGCGTCCTTGAACCGGTCGGTCATCACGAAGTAGAACTGCTCGTCGCTGCCGGGCTGGCGGATGGGCGCGGCCGCCAGGGCCTCGTCCTCCGCGGAGTAGGCACCGGCCAGGGAGAGTACCTCGAGGCCGACGCGCTTCCTGCTGAGGTCGAAGGTGAAGCTCAACCGGCTTTCACCGGCGACGGTCAGCGGGATGTTGTCGGCACCACCGTCCAGCCCGTAGGTCTCCTCCCACGTGTCGTTGAGGGCGACCTTGTAGTCGTAGCTGCCGGCCGGCACCGTGAACTCGGCGGACCAGACCCCGTCGACGCCGGTGGGCGCCAGCTCGGTGGACTCGCAGGTCGGTTGCCAGTCTTCCGTGCAGCCCAACTCGCTCTGCAGGCTGCCGACCAGGGCGACCGTCGGGGTGGCGGCGGCCGCGGCGACCTCGGAGAAGGCGAGACCGGAGAGAACGATCGCACCGGCTCCGATCGTGGCCACGATGCGGCGGATGGCCGGGCGGCGTGTAGCGGTGCGTTTCGTCAACAGTGACTCCCCCTGTCTCGCGCCCGGTGGCGCTGAGAACAACAGAAGTGACGCTACTCCGTCGCGTACCGCTTATGCAAGCGTTTGCACACGACGGGTCGGTGCTCGCCCCGACGCGGTGGCCGATCACGTCGAGTCCCGCAATACACTGAACCTATCAACGAACAAAGAACGGGCCTCTTCGTGACACCGTCCAGCCGGGTCTACCGCGGCCACATCTTCCACATCGCCGGATCCCCCACCGTGGCCGACGCCCGCCGGCACCTCGTATCCCTGCCCGATGGTGCCCTCGTGACCACCGATGCGGGCCGGATCGCGTGGGTCGGGTCGTTCGTCGACCTCCCTGCCGTCTACGTGGCCCTGCCCGTCACCGACAACCGGGGCGGCTTCATCCTGCCCGGCTTCGTCGACACGCACCTGCACTTCCCGCAGACCTATTCCACGGATGCCTACGGCGGCGGCCAGTTGCTCGAATGGCTGGACAACTGCGTCTTCCCGGCCGAGGCACGGCTGCACGACCCCGCCTTCGGCGAGCAAATCGCCCGGGACTTCACCCGCCGCCGCATCGCCGCGGGCACGACCAGCGCGCTGGTCTTCGGCTCCGCCTTCCCGCACGCGCAGGACGCCCTCTTCGAGGAATCGCAGCGGGCCGGGCTGCGCCTGGTCAGCGGGCGCGGCATCCAGACCGTCGGTTCCGAGCCCTCGCAGGCGCTGCTCACCAGCGAGGCCGCAGCTCTCGAGCTGGCGACGGATGAGATCGCCCGCTGGCACGCGGTGGACACCGGCGACCCGGCCACCGCGCTGCTCCAGGTGGCGGTGGTCCCGCGGTTCAGCCTGTCGGTCACCCCCACGACCCTGGTCGGACTCGGCGAGCTCTACGACGAGGTGCGTGGCCAGGGCGTGTACTTCCACAGCCATCTGAACGAGAACAACCGGCCGGGCACGGGTGAGATCGACGCCGTGAAATCGGTCTACCAGGTCGACACCTACCTCGACACCTACGACGGCCGGTTTCTGCCGGGGTCGGTACGCGGCGGGTCGAGCCTGCTGGGGCGGCGCAGCATCCTCGCCCACGCCGTGCACTGCGAGGACAGCGAGCTGGCGCGCCTGGCCGAGACGGGAACGAGCGTGGCGCACTGCCCCACGTCGCAGCAGTTCCTGGGCTCGGGCACCATGCCGTGGCTGCGCACGACATCGTTCGGGGTGAATGTGGCGATCGGGTCGGATATCGGCGCGGGCGACGAGTGGCTGATCTCCCGGGTGCTCAACGACTGTTTCAAGGTGCACCTGTCCGAGCCCGGAGAGGCCGGCCTGTCGTTGGACCCGGCCGTCCTGCTGTTCACCGGCACCCTGGCCGGGGCGCGTGCGCTCGACATGGAGGACCGGTTCGGCAACTTCGACGTCGGCAAGGACGCCGACTTCTTGCTGATCGAGCCGGACCGCTGGGAGCCCCTCGCCACGGTGCTCGAGCGCGGCATCCGGGCCGACGACGAGGAGATGGCCACCGACCAGACGCTCTTCGCGCTGCTGCTGGCCCTCCGCCAGCCCGCGATCGCCGGCGTCTTCGTGCGCGGCCGCCGCGTACTCGCCCCCGCCGGACGTTGAGCCCGCCGAACCGCCCGTTGGGCTTGTCGGACCGGTGGTCTCACCCCTCGAAACCGGTGGTTGGGCTTGCCGGACCGGTGGTCTCACCCCTCGAAACCGGTGGTTGGGCCTGCCGAACCGGTAGTCTCACCTCTCGAAACCGGACGACTCGATCTCCAAACCAGCCCCGGTGGTTGAGCCTGCCGAAACCCGGCGAGTCGACCTCTGAAACGGTCTATCGGCATCCGCACCCGCGCTACCTGAAAAGAATTTGGCGACACGCCGTCTTTCCAGGCGCCACAACCGGTGTGTCACGAAAATCTCCGCGTTTACGTCACAGTGCCCGCCATCGACGTAACTACATTCGTAAATTGAGCAAAACTCTTGACTTGGTACTCGAAGTCATTTACTATTAAGGCATGGCAGGAGCCCCCACTCCGCACCACCCCACCACCTCACCGCAGGCGGTGGCTTCCAACGTGCAACAGCCCCTCGTGCAACAGCCCCTTGTGCAGCGACTGCAGCAGGCCNAGCGACTGCAGCAGGCGCGTGATCTGGCCGCGTCCGTGCTTGATTCGGTCGCCTTCTCTCTTTTGAGTGAGGCGGAGGCGATGGCGGTGCTCGGCACGGTGGAAGACCTCGGCCGTAGGGTCGATGCGGCCAGGGTCGCATCCGCTGCCGACATTGCGGTGCGGTCTCGGCGCATCCTGGGCCACGAGTCCCTCGCGTATAAGAACGGGGCGACCAATGGCACGGACCTGATCACCCGCCTGACCCGTGTTTCCTCGCGGGAGGCGAACCGGCGGGTGCGCCTGGGCGACAACGTCACCCTGCGTCTGGCCGGCACCAGCATGCTGCCGC
>NZ_SOGK01000103.1:0-1011 GCF_004564305.1 Cryobacterium sp. TMT3-29-2 | reverse complement strand
CTGCACCAGACCCTCGGCTACTCAACACCCACCGAACGACTCATCAAACTCACACTCGCCGCCTAAAATGAAACCGAGGACCCCGTCCGAAAAGACCGGGTCACCCCAATCCGTTTCGGCTCGAAATTGGTAAAATCTCCGTCGAATTCGTTCGAGGGCCGGGCGCCTGTCGATTTCAGCGACGGATGAACGTGGTAGTTCTAGCCCACGGGCCCACGCCGAACAAATCAGTTTCGATACATCATCAAAAGTCTTGACACTAGATTAGAACACGTTTACTATAGTGGTATGGCAGGAGCCCCCACTCCGCACCACCCCACCACCTCACCGCAGGCGGTGGCTTCCAACGTGCAACAGCCCCTCGTGCAGCTGCCCCTCGTGCAGCTGCCCCTTGTGCAGCGACTGCAGCAGGCGCGTGATCTGGCCGCGTCCGTGCTTGATTCGGTCGCCTTCTCTCTCCTGAATGAGGCGGAGGCGATGGCGGTGCTCGGCACGGTGGAAGACCTCGGCCGTAGGGTGGATGCGGCCAGGGTTGCATCCGCTGCCGACATTGCGGTGCGGTCTCGGCGCATCCTCGGGAATGAGTCCCTCGCGTATAAGAACGGGGCGACCAGTGGAACGGACCTGATCACCCGCCTGACCCGTGTTTCCTCGCGGGAGGCGAACCGGCGGGTGCGCCTGGGCGAGAATGTCACCCCGCGTCTGGCCGGCACCAGCATGCTGCCGCCGTATTACCCNGCGTCTGGCCGGCACCAGCATGCTGCCGCCGTATTACCCGGCCGTGGCGGCTGCCCTCACCGCCGGCGACCTCGGCGTCGATGCTGCCGAGAACATTGTCACTGCCCTCGACACTGTTGCTGCCCGGGTCGCGCCGGACGATCTGGGCACCGCGGAGCGTGCCTTGGTGGCCAGTGCGACGGGTGCGATCACCGACGAAACGAGCGGGCTCCCCGGTGAGGGGTTCGCGTTCCCCGCGGATCTGGTGCGGGGCATGGCGGGGCAGTGGCTGGC
>NZ_SOGK01000117.1:0-35225 GCF_004564305.1 Cryobacterium sp. TMT3-29-2 | reverse complement strand
GGCAGCCGGACGGGAGCGTCCTGGTAGTCCCCGCCTACGCGTTCACGGATGCCGAAGGCGGCACCTGGTCGGTTCTCGCCGTCGAGGAATCGATGCTCGACTTCCGGGCTTTCTAGACCACCCTTTGAGCGCCGGGCGGCATCTGGACCAATCTGCAGCGGTACGGGGATTCCGAATTTCTCGCTGAAACGAAGCATCGCTATCCGGCGAAGACCACGGCGCAGGGGGCTGCGACTGACGAGCTTGCGCCTCCCTGTCTCCTAGGGTCCTATCACCGTTGCGGTCTCCACAGTGGTGCTTATCCTCGTTTTTGCCGTGGTGGCGCCGACGCGCGTGTCTCCCAGGTGCCGTGCAGGGCATGATCCCGTCGCAGCGGTGCTGGTGATCGTATGACTCGGCCAGATGCTGGGCGTCCAGCAGTGCGGGATCGATGCGTCCATCCCGGGACGGTGTCCCTGGCCATCGTGATCGTGAGCGACCAGCCCGACTGCTATGACAGCAGGCTCGCGGCCCACGGACGAGGCAAAACGATCTCGGATGAGAGCACCATGTCACGAATCAGAGTATCGGGAGGCCCTCAGCGGGCGAGGTGTCTCCGACAATCACGGTGGTGTCCTGATTCTTCCCCGCGCGCTTGGACCGGTACATCGCCTCATCGGCTTGCTCGAGTAACAGGTCGGGAGGAATGTGGTCGGGGACTCCGCCGAGATACAGGATGGTGCCGATACTCCCGGTAACCCGTTTTTGGCTCGCGCGCCCGGTGAGCGGCTCGCGGAGGACGGCATGCAGCCGTTGGACGACACGGTCAACCTCCTCGGGTTTTACATCCTCGCAGAGGACCACGAATTCGTCCCCCCCGAGTCGCCCTACGAGGTCACCATGACGCACGACCGATGACAGCCTGGATCCAATCTCGCTCAGCACGCTGTCGCCGGTGGCATGTCCCAGTTCATCGTTGATGAGTTTGAAACCGTCGAGATCGATCAGGAGAAGTGCGATCGAACGGCGGTTGAGTCGCGAGAGGGTCACCGCGTCGCTGAGGCGTTTGTGAATGAGGCGACGGGAGGCAAGGCCCGTGAGCTGGTCGATGAGCGTTAGTTGTTCCAGTTGTTGGTGGAGATGGATGCGTGTGAGTACCTGGGCGGACTGACGTGCGAGCGCTTCGTATAGCCCGATGTCGTCTGCTTCGAAGCTTCGTGACCGTGTGAAGGTACTGACCAGGACACCGAGCGGCGCTGCTTCATCCGACAACGGTACAGACACGAGTGTCTCCACCTGGGCGCTTCGCATCACTTCGGCGAGCCCTGATGACTCGGCCACAAGATCAGCGCGCGAAAGAATCCTCGTGCCCTCCATGCGGGCCAGTTCCCCGGCCGGCCCGTCGCCGGACAGATCGAGCAGTCCCAGAGCGGGATTCCCCGCTGTCAGGTCCAACTTCCCCTCAGCGTTCAGGAGGTACATCGAGACGTGAGACGCAGCGAACGCTTCACGGGTGATTTTTGTCAACTGATTTGACAGCGCGCTGTCGGTAGTGGCTTCGGACAACACTCTCGATGCGTTCTGTAGAACCCTTATCCGAGTTTCCGAAGCCTCCGCCTTGCGTTGGGCTGCGAGGAGCTCGCGCTCGTACATCTGACGCTCACTAGCATCGAAGACGGCCGTCCGGATGGTGACGGGTTCTCCATTTCCAGCGGTGGTCACGGTGCTGTTGATCATCATCGGCAGCGCGGTGCCGTTCGCGTGCCGGAACGACACCGCCACCTCTTTCACTTCACCTCGAAGGTGAAGCACCGAGAGATATCGTGTCTCGAACATCAACTGGCTGCCAGGTCGGAGGAACGAGACGAACGCATGACCGACGAGCTCCGCGTGCTGATACCCCGTCCACTTCAGCAGAGTCTTGTTTACTCGGATGATGATGCCGTCGATCGTTGTGGAGAGGTGCCCGCACGGCGCGTACTCATAGAGGTCCTCGAATAAGCTCTCGACCGCACGTTCGCCGCCGTCACTCATTTCAGGTAGGCAAGGATGGCATCCGCTAGAGCGTCGGGTGCCGACAGATTAGGGATGTGGCCGCTGGCAGCGAGAGTGACCAAGGAGCTCCCTGCTATCTGCTGGTGAACGTAGCGCGCCACGCCGGCGGGGGCGACGATGTCGGCGGAGCATTCAAGGATCAGAGTCGGCGTGGAGACCAGGGAGAGGTCCTCCCGATTGTCGGAAAGGAACGTGACACGAGCGAAATGGCGGGCGATCGTCGGGTCGGTGCTGCAGAAGTTCTCCGTCAGCTCATTTCCCAACTCCGGTCGGTCCGAGTTGCCCATCATCAGTGGTGCCATGTTCGACGACCAGCCGAAATAGTTCGAATCGAGATCATCCAACATTGAGTTGATGTCCTCGATCTCGAATCCGCCCTCATAGCCCGGCGCATTGATGTATCGAGGGGACGGGGTGACCAGTACGAGAGCGCCGAAGCGGGACGGGTCACGGTTCGCGGCGAGCACGCCGATCATTCCGCTAACAGAGTGGCCGACGTACACCACGTCGGTCACGTCCAGCTCATCAAGGATCTCGAGCAGGTCGTCCGCGTACCCGAGCAACGAGTCATACTTCCAAAAGCTGTAGGCAGACGCATCGGAACTTCCTGCTCCAACGTGGTCGAACACAATGACCTTGTAGTCCGCGAGGAAGGCCGGCGTCACAAATCGCCATGCGCTTTGATTGCACCCGAAGCCGTGTGCGAACACGATTGCACGGCCGTCCGGGTTGCCACTCACCGTCACATTGTTGCGCCGCGAGACCGCCGAGAGCACGTCACTGGCAGCAGTCGTCGGCTCGGTGGAGGGTGGCCCAGCTTCGATAAGCATGCGTGCGGCCTTCGCTGTTCGGTAGCCCGGCTGACAGCGTGTGTCCCGTGGCTTTGCGTCCCCGGCTCGCGCCGAGTTTGCCTGCATGATGAGCAAACGCCCATACTCCGCCTGACTCTATCAGGGGACCCAATCACACTGACCGCCAAGGGGTTCGACACCAGATGTGTCGATTCCGGGCGCTGCTCAGGTGCGGGGATTTCATGCCACGTTCGCTCGCGCTGCGGGAGAACGTCGATGACCGCAGGCCGGGTGTAGCAAGAGGATAATTCGGGAAGGCGGCTCTGTCACACGGGTTGTCACGCCACATGTTCGGTGTGGCGTTTATCTCTGCCGTTTTCTAGGAGTACCCATGTCCGCACGACCCTGGCTCATCACCGCAGCTCTCACGGTGGCCGCCATCACCCTTGTCGGCTGCGCCCAGCCCGCGACGGAGGCGAGCGTGCCACCGGCGGCGGAGCCGGTGCACTGGTCGTACGACGGCGCGAGCGGCCCGGCATCGTGGGCGGAGCTGGACCCCGGCTTCGTGGCCTGCGGCGTGGGCACCGCCCAGTCCCCGATCGACCTGCCCACGACTGTGCCCGCACCGAGCTCGGTCATCCAGCTGAGCGCGGAAGACGCGGAGGCCGATGTGTTCGACACCGGGCACGCGGTGGAATTCGAGGCCGACGGCGAGGGCGAGACGCTGACTTTTGCCGGGGTCGAGTACAGCCTGCAGCAGCTGCACGCTCACGTGCCGTCGGAGCACACCGTGAACGGACAGCCGGCGGCGGCCGAGCTGCACCTGGTGCATGCGGATTCGGCAGGCAAACTGCTGGTGCTGGGCATCCTCGTGACCGAGGGGCCGGAATCCGATGCCCTGGCGCCGTTCATCGACGCGGCCACGCATCTGGCTGACGACGAGGACGTGACAATGGATATCGCGGCCGTGCTGCCGCGGCCACTGGAGAACTACGAGTACTCGGGCAGCCTGACCACACCGCCGTGCACCGAGGACGTGCAGTGGGTCGTGATGAGCACGCCGATCTCGATGTCGGCGGAGCAGATCGGCATTCTCGAGGGCGCACATAGTCATAACGCCCGGCCGACGCAGCCGCTGGGGGGCCGGGATGTGGTTGGCGGATCCGCGGAGCTCGGGGTCGAGGGGTAGCGGTCGGGTCGCGCCGGGCCGGCGCGCCGGGGTTTCCGGACCCGTCCCAATGTGCCGGGGCCCCGAACTCACAAGATGCGTTTGTGGGCAAGATACAGTTTGCCAGCGGCATGGCTGCGCGCCGACAGGCTTGGCGGCCGACGACAAAATCGGGAGGAACGCACACTGCTAGGTTTGCGTCATGGACGAAATTTCAGTCCGCGACGAAATCGCAGCCTTCGTCGCCGAGCGTGATTGGGCGCAGTTCCACAGCCCCGAGAACCTGGCGAAGAGCATCGCCATCGAAGCCGGTGAACTACTCGAGTGCTATCAGTGGAACGCGGATGCCGACGCCGCCCGGGTCCACGATGAGCTTGCGGACGTGCTCACCTATTGCATCCTGCTGGCCGACCGCCTCGGAGTCGATCCGAACCAGATCGTTCTCGACAAACTGGCGAAAACCCGCGAGAAGTATCCAGTCGACAAAGCCCGGGGGCGCAGCGTCAAATATGACGCACTTTGAGATCGAGCGGCTCGACTTCACGAAAGAAGCGATCCGGGCCTGGGCGCCGCGCGACCACCGCAACACGAACTGGCCGGTCGTGTACGTTCTGGATGATGCCAAAGCCGGCGGCAAGCCCGCGGTCCGGGGTGGGCTGAACGACGTCTACGTGGGTGAGTCTCGTAATGCGGCGGGCCGCATGCGCCAACACTTCGAGTCGTCCGAGAAGCAGCACCTGAGCACGGTCCGGGTCATCGTTGACGCCACGTTCAACAAATCGGTCTGCCTCGACTTGGAGTCTTACCTGATTCGGATGCTCGCAGGCGACGGTTTCTACCGCGTGCTGAACCGCAACGACGGAATCACCGAGGCGGACTACTACGACCGCGGTCGGTACCGCGAGACCTTCCGTGAGGTGTTCGACGAACTCCGGCGAGACGGAGTCTTCACCCGGAGCATTCCGGAGATCGAAAACAGCGACCTCTTCAAGCTGTCACCATTCAAGGCGTTGTCACAGGACCAGGCCGTCGCCGTAGACGGCATTCTCGAGGGGCTCTTCGAAGATCTGGAGGCCGGCACCGACAGCACGATCGTCGTGCAGGGTGACCCGGGCACCGGTAAGACCGTGGTCGCCATCTACCTGCTCAAGCTGCTCGTCGACATTGCTGCTTCGGCGCCCGGCGACGAGGTGGACAGCGATTCGCTGTTCTCCGAGTTCTTCGTGCCGGGCTATCGGGAATTGCTCACCGACATTCGGATCGGCCTGGTGGTGCCGCAGCAGTCCCTCCGCGAGTCGATCAAGAAGGTGTTTCGCAAGACGCCCGGGCTGCGGCCGGACATGGTCATGACCGCGTTCGAGGTTGGTTTCGCCGATGAAGACTTCGACCTGCTCATTGTTGACGAATCCCATCGGCTGAATCAACGAGCCAATCAACCCTCTGGTGTCCAAAACAGGAACTTCAGCCTCATCACCCAGGAGCTCTTCGGGAGCGACGACAAGACCAAGACTCAGCTGGATTGGATCACGGCGAAGAGCAGACATCAGATCTTCCTGCTGGACGCGGCGCAGAGCGTGCGCCCGGCCGACGTGCCGGCAGAACTGCTGAACAGCCTCGTTCTCGACGCGCGCCTCACGAAACGTCACTATCCGCTGATGTCACAAATGCGAGTTCAGGCGGGTTCGGACTATGTCGGCTACGTCAGGCGCATCCTCGACGCGACGACCGCGATCAGCAGGCTGCAAGCCGTGGGTCCCGAGGTTTTCGAGGGCTACGACTTTCGGCTGTTCGACAGCCTTGTGGAGATGCGCGCGGAGATCCGTCGCAGGGATGCCGAGGTCGGCCTCTCACGCTTGCTCGCCGGCTACGCGTGGGCCTGGAAGACCAAGACCGACAAGACCGCGTTTGACATTGAGGTCGGCGACTGTCAGTTGCGCTGGAACAGCACGCAGACCGACTGGATTGCCTCACCGAAGTCCGTGGACGAAGTGGGCTCGATCCATACCGTGCAGGGGTATGACCTCAATTACGCCGGCGTGATCATCGGCCCGGACCTTCGCTACGACGCCAGGGTGAGCAAGCTGGTCATCGATCGGGGCTCGTACTTCGACAAGAAGGGCAAGGAGAACAATCCTGTGCTTGGCAAGATCTACACGGACGACGATCTCCTGCGCTTTATCACCAACATCTACGCGGTTCTACTGACGCGCGGCATTCGGGGGACCTATGTGTACGTTTGCGATCCGGAGCTTCGCGCCTATCTGCGGAAATTCATTCCGAGCACTGTTTAACTGGAACTTGCTGGTTCCCCGTTCTGGGGTGTTCGCCTGGTGATCGGCCAATCCCTGCCTCCAGTACGTTTCAAATAGGCGTGTCTGCACTCTCGTCGAGCGCTTTGAAATGGGGGATCAGATGATGAAACTTGGAAAGAAGAAACCGGAACCGGCGAAGACCCTTATCGACGGCCCATCGACCGCCGAAAAGAAGGGCGCCAAGCTGAATCTCAGTACCTGGATCCTCGGCGGGTTGGTCGCTTTCTTCGCTCTGATGTACGCCATCCTCGGTGGATTCCCCGCAATTCTCGTCATCCTGGGAATGGCTGCCCTCGTGACGGGTGTGTACGCGATCTCTGGTCGCCGACCGTGGGCATCCGTATCAGCCCGCAAGACAACTGCGATCGCGGTGGCTGCCAGCCTGATCCTCTTCATCTCAGGTGGGGTCGCTGCTGCGGCGCCCGGCGCAGTTGATACTGCTGTTGCCGAGCAGCCCACGGCTAGCGCGATACCGAGTGCGACCCCAAGCCCAACCCCTACCCCGACCAGATCACCGGGAACGGAATTCTCCGAAGAAGCACCGGTTGACCCCTCGACCGTCTCCGCTCCGACTGAGGTCGCATCAGTCGTCACCGCTGACACCAGCTCTACCGACACCACGGCGCTTGCGCTTCTGGCAACCATCCCCGTCAAAGGCAAGGCAGCGAAGACCGGCTACGAGCGCACCGGCATGTTCGGCTCCGCCTGGATCGACGTGGACCGCAACGGATGCGACACCCGTAACGACATCCTCGCTCGAGACTTGAGCCCTACGACCAAGTCGGGGACCTGTCGAGTGATGACCGGTTACCTCGTCTCGCCGTACACCGCCACGCCAATCGCCTTCGTTCGGGGTCAGGACACGTCAGCGTTGGTCCAGATCGATCATGTAGTCGCTCTCTCGAATGCGTGGCAGACGGGCGCTCAGCAGCTCACTCAGGCTCAACGCGTTTCTTTGGCGAACGATCCCATGAATCTCCTCGCCGTCGATGGTCGCTCCAACGCGCAAAAGGGCGATGGCGATACCGCCACCTGGTTGCCGTCGAACAAAGCAATCCGCTGTGGCTACGTCGCACGTCAGGTGTCCGTCAAAGCAACGTATGGTCTGTGGGTCACTCAGGCTGAGCACGACGCTATGACCAGCATCCTCGGCCCCTGCAGTGGTGAGATGGCACTGACCTCCTCGTTCACGCCGGCACCAGCTCCGGTTGTTATTGCCCCACCGGCACCGGCACCGGCTCCGGCTCCTGCACCCGCTCCGGCTCCTGCTCCTGCACCTGCACCTGCACCTGTCGGGGTCACCTACGCGAACTGCGACGCTGTGCGCGCTGCGGGAGCGGCACCGCTGTACGCGGGAGAACCGGGTTACGCACCCAAACTCGACCGCGACGGTGACGGCATCGGCTGCGATACCTGATGAATCACTGACTTCTGTCGAAACGGCTCTGGTGACTGAATTCGCGCCTTGGGCTGGAGCCGATCTGAAGAAGCCAGAGGGCGGGGCACGTCCGTGTTAGCGGCTGACCACATGAGTGTGCGGCAGGTCCCCGAACGCGACGTTCTGCTCAATGTCCAGGGTCAGCGCGTCATCCGCAAACTCGAGCGTGTACGTGCGCGAGAAGGGCGTTCCCACGTCGTGCGCCCGCACGACCAGAGTGCCGGGGGAGACCCACGCGCCGCTCGCCAGCACCCGGGCATCTGCGGACGCCAACCACTCGCCGTACCCGAAGGCCAGCGGCGTGCTCACACCGCCACGGATGATCGTGAGCAGCCCGGGCTCGAGAGTCGCCGCGGTCACCTCCGGATCGTCGAAGTCGAAGCGGATGCCGGCCGCCCGCGCCGCCGTCGGTGACGTGACGTCGCCGGTGACGGTCGGCATGGCGAGGGACGCCAGCGTTCCGCCCAGACCGGACTGCGTCTCGGGGAGTGGCTGGTCGGAGAACGCGGGCAACAGGTGCTCCCAGACGAGGTCGAGGGCGCGCTGCGCGGTCGGGAGCGCCGAGGTCAGCAGGATCACGGCATCCGTTTCTGGCAGCACCAGGCAGAACTGGCCGAAGGCACCCTCGGCCCGGTAGCCGGTCGGCTGGTTCAACCAGAACTGGTAGCCGTAGCCCTGGCGGCCGTCGACGTCGTGGTCGGTGCCCGATGTGTCCACCTGCGCCGAGGTGGCCTCGTCGATCCACTCCGCCGGAACGAGTTGCGTGCCGTTCCACTCGCCGCGTTGCAGCAGCAGCTGGCCGAAGGTCGCGAGCTGCTCGGTCGTGAGGGCGAGCCCCCAGCCGCCGGCATCGATTCCGCGCGGGCAGCTCTCCCAGGTGGCGCCGACGATGCCGAGCGGCTCGAACAGTCGAGGGGTGAGGTAGTCGAGCAAGCGCTCTCCGGTGAGCCGCTGCAGGATCGCCGAAAGCAGGTAGCTCGCGCCACTGTTATAGACGTAGTGGGTGCCCGGCGTGAACTCGAGGGGCTGGGCCAGGATGGTGCGCGCCCAGTTGTCGCCGGGCGAGTCGTCGGCGAGCGACACGGTGTCGGTCGGATGCCCCGTGGTCATAGTGAGCAAGTGGCGCACGTTCAGAACCGCCAGATGGGGGTCGATCTGGGCGGGCAGGTCCTCGGGGAGCAGGTCGACGACGAGGCCGTCGAGCGTGAGCAGTCCCTCACGGATGGCCAGCCCGACGGCGGTCGAGGTGAAGCTCTTGCTCACCGAGAACATGAGGTGCGGATGTTGCGCCGCGAAGGGATACCACCAGCCCTCAGCGATGACGCGGCCGTGTCGAACGACCATCAGGCTGTGCAGGCTCTCGAGCAGTAGCTCCGCCCCGGCGACGAAATCGAGAATGGCGGTGGAGGAGATTCCCTCGGCTTCGGGGGTGCTGCGCGGGAGCGGGGTCATGGTCCAATTCTGCAGGATGCGATGTGTTGGCTCTATCCGGCAGCCGCTCAGACCCTAACTGGGGTATGTACAGTCCGGACCCCTATTGACAGGCTCTTCAAGATCTCGCCACCGACACCTAGCGGCGGCCTGGTCTTGCTCGGAGGAACTTGCACCTTCGAGAAACCCGACTAGCTAAAGGCCACTGTCTTGATTCCTGTCAAATTTCGTGTTGGTGCGATCACAGCCCTGAGCGCCATTATTCTCGCTGTGTGCGTTTCACCTGCTTCTGCCGCCACTAACTCGCTCACGATCACCCCCACCGAGTGGAACGTCGTCGGGTTGGACAGCAACAGTGTTACGTCAGGGCCCAACCAGTTTTCGGTTGGTGCCAAGGTATGCAACGTAACCGGCGTGGCGGTTACCGGTGTTGACGTGTCATGGAATTGGACGACTGCCAATACCTACATCAATCTCGACAGCACTGCGACGAAAAATCTTCCCTCTATCGCTGCCAATTCGTGTACCAAGCTATGGTGGACGGTCGAGATCACACGCAATGCGGCGGCCTACAACGCCAAACGCGGCTTCACGATTTCGGCTGCGGCCGCGGGAGTCACCACCGTGAGCACCCCGACGACACGCGAGATTTACGTAGAGAAGCTCGTCTCTCAAAACCGCAACGCAGTGACCTCGGTGACGGGACCGACAAATGTTGTTGTCGGTCAAACAGTCAGCTACTCGCTGACGGGAAAGACTGCCACGCAGGGTTACGAGCAACTGTCCGCTGGGCCCTCGCTTGACGGCACCATTTTTGAAATCCTGTCCGTGATTGGCACCTATACGCAGCCAGAAACAGGTGCCGGCGGGCCGCCGACCGCCGGTTTCTACGCTGACGCCTGCACATGGGACCCGGTTACGACGAGTGGGTCCTATCGGTCCTGTTTAGGGACGGGCAAGGCAGGCGGCAACTCGATTGTGGTCACGGTCACGGCCTTGGTAAAAGCTCCAGGTACCGGTCTCGTCAATGCAAACATCTACGACTATTCGGGCTCCTCATACCACTACAACTCCGATCTCGGAACGTATACCAAGTCCGTCACCGCCACGAACNTCGGAACGTATACCAAGTCCGTCACCGCCACGAACCCGGTGGTTCCGTCTTCGCCGGTGGCTGTTGATGATGGGCCGTTTGCGGTGACGTCTGGGGTGGCCCGGATGGTTGATGTTCCGGCGAATGACACGGATGTTGATGGCGACCTGGATCTGACCTCCGTCGTGGTCACGACGCCGCCCGTTCACGGGACGACGTCGGTCAACGCGACCACGGGTGTTGTCACCTATACGCCGTCGGGGTCGTATGTTGGCTCGGACTCGTTCGAGTACAGAATTTGTGATGGGCGACCGGTGTGTGACACTGCCACGGTGACTTTCAACGTCACGGCAGTTCCGGTGGTTCCGGTGGTTCCGTCTCCGCCGGTGGCTGTTGATGACAGCTCGCCGGCCGTCTCCGGTGTCACCGTGGTGTTTGATGTCGCGGACAACGATTCGGACGACGACGGAAATCTCGATGTCACGACCGTGTCGGTGACTGTGGTGCCATCACACGGTGCCGTCTCGGTCGACCCTGCTTCTGGTGAGATCAGGTACACCGCGGACTCGTTGTACACAGGGACCGATACGTTTACGTATGAGATCTGCGACACCACAGACCGTTGCGACACCGCAATCGTCACAGTCAGGGTTACGGCTCCTCCGGCAACCAGTACGCCACCAGTTGCTGCAGACAACGACGTGACCACGACTACCGGCAAACCAGTAGTCGTCGATGTCCTCGGCAATGACACTGACCGTGATGGTGATCTTGACCCCACTTCGGTCTCGATCGTTGCCGGACCCAGCCACGGCACCGTCGATGTTGACCCTGATGCCGGAGAGGTAACCTATTCGCCCGACTCCGGCTACACCGGCACCGACTCCTTCACCTACAAAGTGTGTGACGTTGACGGCAATTGCGACACCGCCACTGTCACAGTGAAAGTCGGCGTGGTAGCAGGCCTGGTAGTCGGCCCGCCAGTCGATGCTGGTCGATCTCTCGCAGTCACGGGCGCCGACTCTGGCCAACCGATAATTCTTGCGACTCTGCTCTTCCTGACGGGACTACTCCTCGCCCGCAAACGCCGTCGATCCATCTGAGGAAGCCTGCTTCGAGAGGATCGGTTCACAACGCACCAGGCGATAACCCAAGATGAGTGCCGTTTGAGAAATTTGAAGTGGGGCAGGATGGTTTGATGAAGATATTCAACCCTCCACGCACGAATCTGCAGGCATCCAATGTCATCCTCGGGATGATGAGGATCTCGGACATGGACGATCAGGGGATCCGCGCCCTCGTCGGCACCGCTCGGGATGCCGGCATCAATTTCTTTGATCACGCCGATATCTACGGTGGCGCGCACGGCTGCGAAAAGCGGTTCGGTGACGCGGTCACGTTCACGGACGTAGAGCGTGAGGCGGTCATCATCCAGTCAAAGGTCGGCATCCGTCAGGGCTTTTTCGATTTCTCCAAGGAGCACATCCTCCGCTCGGTCGACGAGTCTCTCGCGGCGCTGAACGTCGACTACCTGGACATTTTGCTGCTGCACCGTCCGGACACTCTGGTCGAACCCGAGGATGTTGCCGCGGCGTTCGACGCGCTGCACGCCGCGGGAAAGGTGCGCAACTTCGGTGTCTCCAACCAGACGCCCGGGGTGATCGAACTGCTCAAGCGTTCGGTCGACCAGCCGCTGGCCTTCAACCAGGTGCAGCTGAGCATCACCCACGCGCCGGTGATCGCTCAGGGAGTCGCGGCCAACATGGCCGGACTGGAGCAGTCCGTTGTGCGGGACAACGGGCTCCTCGAGTACAGCAGACTGAACGACATCACCCTGCAGGCCTGGTCGCCGTTCCAGAGCGGCAGCTTCGACGGCGTGTTCGTGGGCGACCGGGAGAATTACGGCCCGCTCAATGACGCCCTCGATGACATCGCCGCCGCCCACGGGGTCACGCCGACGGGGATCGCGGTTGCCTGGATCACCCGGCACCCGGCCAACATTCAGGTGGTTCTGGGGACGACCCGGCCGGCCCGAGTGGTGGAGTCTGCCGCAGGGTCCGAGATTGCGCTCAGTCGTGAGGAGTGGTATCGCCTTTTCACGGCCGCTGGGCACGTCCTCCCGTAAACACGAGGGCGGCCGGGCCTAAACTGCGAGCATGTTCAACTCCCTGCGCGTGAAATTCAGAGGCCGATCGGTGTGAAAGCCGTCGTCTACGACCGGTACGGCCCGCCAGACGTGTTGCGGATCGAGGACATACCGGTGCCATCGCCTGGCCCGAATCAGGTGCTCGTGGAGGTTGTCGCGGCATCCGTCAATCTGTCGGATTGGGAGGGATTGCGGGGGTCACCGTTCTACTCCCGGATCGGGGGACTCCGCGCCCCCAAGCGCCGGGTGCTCGGTTCCGATATAGCGGGACGTGTCGCCGCTGTCGGCGCCGGCGTGACTCGGTTCCACGTCGGCGATGAGGTGTACGGCGACAACCTGGCCCTGATGGGCGGGTTCGCCGAGTATGCCGTGGCGCCCGACGCGATGCTGGCGCACAAGCCGGAGGGGCTCACGTTCGTCGAGGCCTCGACGCTGCCGCAGGCGGGCGCGATCGCTCTCAGGGGCATGGCTCGAGTTCGGCCGGGGCAGCGCGTTTTGGTCAACGGTGCCGGTGGCGGATCGGGTACGTTCGCGATCCAGCTCGCCGCCCTCGCCGGGGCGCACGTGACAGGTGTCGACAATGCGGAAAAGCTTGACTACCTTCGCGAGCTCGGCGTCGATGACGTGGTTGACTACCGCCGCACGGACTTCACGAGGCTCGAACCGTTCGACCTCGTGTTCGATCTCGTCGCCCACCGAACCGTCTTCGCCTACCGGCGGGCGCTGGCTCCGGGCGGCCGCTATTCCTGCGTCGGTGGAGCAGTGCCGACACTGCTGGCTGTTGCCACGATCGGCGCTGCGCTCGGCCTGCTGTCCCGGCGCCGGATGGGTGTTCTTGCCGTCAGGGAGGGACCGGCCCACTTCGTGCCCGCGGCCGACCTGTGTCTCGCCGGCGACCTCCGCATTAGAGTCGACCGCACCTTCAGACTCGACGAAGTGCCGCAGGCACTCGCCTACGTCGGCGAGGGGCGGGCGCTCGGCAAGGTGGTCATCACCCCGCAGCACCACGAAGAAACCCGGCGGCCGGCGACGAGCTGAGCGCCCTGAGTGGGTCGCGCAGTTTGTCGGCCGTGCCGCCGGGCTTCAACCGTAGCGGTGGGGCAGGAACGGTGCCGGTGTTAGACGGACGGGGTCTGCCCCGCGTGCTTCGCTTCGTCGCGCACCTCTCCGGCCGCATCGGCGGTCTCGGACTTGACGGTGTCCGCTGCGTCGGTGGCCGTGCCCTGCACGGCCTCCGCTGCGTCGCTGAGCGGCTGCTTAAGGTTTTCGGCGACCTGCTTCGCGGCGTCGGTCACCTCGTGGACCAGCGGCTCAGCGGCTTCGGAGACATTCCCGGCGATTCGCTTCTCGGTGGAGCTCGCCGGAACCAGCGACGAGGCCAGCCAGCCGACACCGAAAGCGATCAGGCCGATGGCCAGGGGGTTGCCCTTCGCCTTCTGGGCGGCCTGGTGTGCGACGCCGGAGGCGTTATCGGCCACTCCAGTCAGGGAATCGCTGGCGTCGGATGCCGAGCCCATCAACTTGTCCTTCACAGAGCCCACGGCCCCTTTCACCTTGTCGGCCTGGCGTTGCATGATTTTGTCCGGCGTGACCTTGTCAGCCAGAGCGTCGACGTCGCTTCCGAGTTCGCGGCGGGTCTTTTCGATCTCGGCGCGGAGAACATCCGGATCGGTGGTCGAGCTGGAAGTGAAGTCGGTGCTCATCGGTTTTCCTCATTTCTTTTGAGTGCGTCTGGAATGTGCTTCAAAGAGTCGACGGTGCGCGGCGCGCCCTGAACGGTCTTGAGTTCCTTACGGCCCAGGACGTACAGCACGGCGGCCACGATTCCCCAGACCACGGCGACGATGAACGCCGCCCAGGCGATGTCGATGACCTGGCCGAGTCCCCACCAGGCCGCGAACGACAGGAAGAGAACGGTGAGGTGGCCGGCATACCCGGCCCCCCCGACCAGACCGGCGCCCTTTCCGGCGCGGGTGGCGGACTGACGGACTTCCGCCTTGGCCAGCGCGACCTCCTGGCGCATGAGCGTGGACACGTCACGCGTGACCTCCCCGAGCAGGTCGCCCAGGGAGGTCTCGGCAGCCTTGCGTTCGGATGGGGTGTGCAGGTCGGTCATCGCGGAGTCCCATCGAAACCGGCGTTGACGGAGTGGAACTCGGGGTTGGAACCGTATCCGGCGGTGGTTCCCGCGGCGTAGTCGGCGCTGGTGCTGTAGTCGGTGTTGACGGCGGTGTGACCGGGGGCGACCGTGGTCTCCTCGGCCGCATCCTCGGCAGCGTCCTTCTTCTCCTCGACCACTCCGCGCGTGAGCCGCCCGGCGAGGACGCCTGCCACAGCGGCGATGGCAATAAAGGTTCCGGGCTTGCGCCGGGCGTAGTCCTTGACCTCCGTGAGGAGGGAGCCTGGGTCGCGCTGGTCCAGCCAGTCCGCGATGCCGGTGGCGCGCGTCGCGGCCTGTTCGATGAGGTCGCTGGCCACTCCCTGGGTTTCGGATGCCCCGGCCATCGCACCGAACTCGTCGGCGAGCGATCGGATGCCCGACGCGACCCGCTTCTGCTGGGACGCGGCCTGGTCGGTGAGTTCCGTCTGGGTCTCCTGGTAGAGGTCCTTGGCCTGCTTCTTGGCCTCGGAGCCGACCTTGTGGAGCTCCTGCTTGGTGACGCCGGCGACGTGCTGGCCCGCGGCGACCGAGGTGTCCTTGACGTCGGCGGCCCGGTCTGCGGCGGTGGGGCTCTGGCCCGCAGCGGCGGGGGCCGCACTGCCACCGAAAGAGGTGGTCTGTGTGTCGGTGTTGAAGTCAAATCCGGCGTTGCCGGGGGCGTATGTTGGGTCGGCGTTGGACATGGCTCTCCTTCGAAAAGTGGACGGGCCCGTCGACGACCGCCGACGGAATTCCCAGGTCGCACCTATCATGAACGGGCAACCCAAGGCCGTGCAAGCTACCTGAGAATAGTGACGAATTCTGCCAGCGTGCGTGACGAAACGGGGATTAATTACGTCAGGGAGCGCGAATCTCGCACCGCACGGGACACCTAGTAGGAGCCGCCCTCGACTTCATCCGATCCCGGGATCCAGCGAGCAGCGAGCGCTTCCGACTGGCGGGCGAGAACGGCAACATCCGCTCCGACGAGTACGAAGTCGGCTCCGGCGTTCAGGTAGCTCTGCGCCACGGCCGGGTCGAAAGCGTTGACCCCGACGTGCTTGCCCGCCGCATGCACCGCACGGAAGGCGCGCAGCACGGCTTGTGTCACATCGGGATGTGTCTGCTGCCCGATCAGGCCCATGGAGGCGGCAAGGTCGCTGGGGCCGACGAAGACTCCGGCCACCCCGTCGACCGCTGCGATCTGGCCGGCGGCTTCGACCGCGGCGCTCGTCTCCACCTGCACGAACAGGGCCACATGGTCGTCGGCGTTGTCGAGATAGCCGGGCACGCGGTTCCAGCGGGCGGATCGGGCCAGCGCCGAACCGACACCGCGGCGCCCGCGCGGGGGATAACGGATGGCCTCGACGGCCAGACGCGCCTCGTCGGACGAATTCACCATGGGCACCAGGATGTTCTGGGCGCCGAGGTCCAGCACCTGCTTGATCGTGACCAGATCATTGGCCGGAACCCGCACCAGCGTCGACACGGGATAGCCGGATGTGGCGTGCAGCTGTGCCAGCACGGATTCGAGGCCGTTGGGGGAGTGCTCCATGTCGAGCAGGAGCCAGTCGAGGCCGGCACCGGCGCAGATCTCGGCGACGATCGGAGAGCCCGAACAGAGCCACATCCCGGCGAGCGGGCGGGATGCTCCGCTCAGGACCTCACGGAACGTCGGGTTCAGACGAAACGGCATGAGATCGTCCCCATCGGTCCGTAGTCGGCCAGAACCGAGTCTCCAGGATGCACCCACATCGGGCGGGTGAACGAGCCTGCGAGCACGATCTCGCCCGCCTCGAGGCGGTCGCCATGCTGGGCGAGTTTGTTCGCCAGCCAGACCACGCCGTTCGCCGGGTGATTCAGCACGGCGGCGGCCACCCCGGTCTCCTCGATGGTCTCGTTGCGGTAGAGCAGCGCTGAGACCCAACGGAGGTCGACCGCGTCGACCGCGGTCGGGTTGCCGCCGTGAACCATGCCACCCATCGCCGCGTTGTCGCTGATCGTGTCCACAATCGTGCGACCGGGCATCTCGATGCGCGAGGAGAGGATCTCCAGGGCCGGCACGACGTACTCCGTGGCACGGAGCACATCGAAGATCGTGGCGTTCGGCCCGACGATGGGCGCGCCGAGCACGAATGCGAGTTCGACCTCAATGCGCACATTGGAGAACCGGGCGTGCTCGATCACCGAACCGTTCTCGAAGACCATGTCATCGAAAATGGCGCCGTAGTCGGGTTCGGTGATGCCCGTGGCCACTTGCATCACCTTCGAGGTCAACCCGATTTTTCGGCCGACGAGCCGCCGACCGGCCTCGACACCGCGTCGGCGCCACTCGTTCTGCACGGCGTAGGAATCTTCGACGGTCATCTCGGGGTGACGTAGGGTCAGGCGCGGCACCATCGCCCTGTCGCGTTCCGCCGCGGCGAGTTCGTCCGCGATCGCGATGATTGTTTCCGGGGGCAGCATAGTGTCCTTCTTCTCGCGTCGGCCGTTGTTAAAGCTGGATACCGAGCTTGTACTCGCCCTGCTTCCACGTGGGCATCGACTCGTCGTCGCCCTTGCGAGTGTAGGAGAAGCCGTCGGCCCCGATGGTCACCGCAAGCTCACTTTCGTCGGTACGTGCGATCACAGGCTGCGGGTTGCCGTCGAGGTCGAGCACCAGTGACGCGTCGGTGTACCAGCTCGGCACGACCGGGGTGCCCCACCAGTCACGGCGCTGGTTGTCGTGCACGTCCCAGGTCACGACCGGGTTGTCGGGGTCGCCGGTGTAGTAGTCCTGGGTGTAGATCTCGACCCGGTGGCCGTCGGGGTCGCGCAGATAGAGGTAGAAGGCGTTCGAGACGCCGTGGCGGCCCGGGCCGCGTTCGATCGCATCGGACCGGCGCAGGGCGCCGAGCTTGTCGCAGATGGCGATGATGTTGTGCTTCTCGTGGGTGGCGAAGGCGACGTGGTGCATCCGCGGGCCGTCGCCGCCGGTCATGGCCGTGTCGTGCACCGTCGGCTTGCGGCGCATCCAGGCGGCGTAGACGGTGCCTGCCTCATCCTGGATGTCCTCGGTGACCCGGAACCCCAGGTCCTCCATATATGCGACGGCGCGCGGCACGTCGGGGGTGACCTGGTTGAAATGGTCCAGTCGGACAAGGGCGCCCGGTGTGTACAGGTCGTAGCGCCAGGCGAGGCGTTCGACGTGCTCGACGTCGTAGAAGAACTCGTAGGGGAACCCGAGCGGGTCCTCGACCCGAACCGAGTCGCCGATGCCCTTGGTCCAGCCGTCTGGCCGGCGCTCGACGCGGCAGCCGAGTTCGGTGTAGAAGGCGACGGCCTTGTCGAGGTCTTCCGGCGACCGCACCCGGTAGGAGAAGGCGGCGACCGCTGCGACCGGCCCCTGACGCAGCACCAGGTTGTGGTGGATGAATTCCTCGAAGCTGCGCAGGTAGACGGCATTCTCATCCTCCTCGGTGACGATGAGGTCGAGAACGTCGACGTAGAACTTCCGGGAGGCGGCGAGGTCGGTGACGACGAGTTCCATGTAGGCGCAGCGGAGCACATCGGGCGCCGGAGCCTGGGGAGTGGGGACGGGATTCGTCGAGCGCACCGGGTTGGCGGCGGTGACGACGGGTTCGGGAGATTCGGGGGTGATGGTCATGTCAGATCCTTAGCGTCAATGCGAGGGTGCGGAAGCTGACGCTCCCGCTCTGGTGATGAGGTGGTGGCTCAGTGCTGCTCGCCACTTTTGCCGAAGGTGGGGTTGTGCACCTCGCCGAGGGTGATGTGCACCGCCTGCTGGTCCGTGTAGAAATCGATCGAGCGGTAGCCGCCCTCGTGCCCGAGGCCCGATGCCTTGACACCGCCGAACGGCGTGCGGAGATCCCGCACGTTGTTCGAGTTGAGCCAGACCATGCCGGCCTCGACACCCTGGGCGAAGTTGTGCGCCCGCTTGAGGTCGTTCGTCCAGATGTAGGCCGCCAGCCCGTAGCGCACACCGTTGGCCAGGGTGAGTGCTTCCTCGTCGGAATCGAACGGGGTGATCGCCACGACGGGGCCGAAAATCTCCTCCTGGAAGATCCGGGCATCCGGTGCCACGTCGGCGAAGACGGTGGGTGCGACAAAATTGCCCTGAGCGAATCCCTCGGCGCGTCCGCCGCCGGCGACCAGGCGGGCTTCCTGCTTGCCGATCTCGATGTAGCTCATCACCTTGTCGTAGTGCTCCGGGTGAACGAGGGCGCCGACTTCCGTCGCCGGGTCGTTCGGGTAACCGACGACGACGCGCTTGGCCTGGGCCGCGTAGCGTTCGACGAATTCGTCGTACACCGAACGCTCGACGAGGATCCGGCTCCCTGCCGTGCAGCGTTCGCCGTTCAATGAGAACACTCCGAAGATTGTGGCGTCGACGGCGGCTTCGAGATCGGCGTCCGCGAAAACCACCGCAGGAGACTTGCCGCCCAGCTCCATCGACAGTCCCTTCAGGAAGGGTGCGGCGTTGCCGAAGATGAGCTGGCCGGTGCTGCTCTCGCCGGTGAACGAGATGAGGGGCACGTCGGGGTGCTTCACGAGAGCGTCGCCCGCGTCCTCGCCCAGCCCGTTCACCAGGTTGAACACGCCTGCGGGAAGCCCGGCCTCCTCGAAGATGCCGGCCCAGAGCGAGGCTGACAGCGGTGTGAACTCGGCAGGCTTGAGCACAACCGTGTTGCCGGTCGCCAATGCAGGTCCGAGCTTCCAGGACTCGAGCATGAACGGTGTGTTCCACGGGGTGATCAGCCCTGCCACGCCGATCGGCTTGCGGTTGACGTAGTTCATCTGTCGACCGGGCACTTTGTACGCGTCGTCGGATTGCGCGACGATCAGGTCGGCGAAGAAGCGGAAGTTCTCGGCGGCGCGCCGTGCCTGCCCCAGGGCCTGAGTGATCGGCAGGCCGGAGTCGAAGGACTCCAGTTCAGCGAGTCGAGCATCCCGGGACTCCACGATGTCCGCGACCCGGTGCAGCACGCGAGAGCGCTCGCGGGGCAGCATCCGCGGCCACGGCCCCTCGGCGAAGGCGCGGCGGGCGGCGGCGACGGCGAGATCGATGTCGGCCTTCTTGCCTGCGGCGGCGCGCAGGTACGTTTCGTTCGACACGGGGTCGAGCACATCGAACGTGTCCCCGTCGACGGAATCGACGAACGCGCCGCCGATGTAGTGCTGAATCCGGTCGGGGAGATCAGCGGGAACGTGCCGCGTCGCTGGGGCGGGGGTCGTCTGGGTCACGGTGGGCCTCCTGGGTTTAATGTCGGTCAGAATGCGGGAAGGCCGCGGATGTGCCTGCGACCCAGGAGGGCAGGGTCAGCCCCGTTGCCGGGCGGAGTGAGCTCGTCGTCGATGTCCATGAGCCCCTTCGCTCGCGTAACGTATTTGAAATAATATACGAAGTGGCCGGATGAGACAAGCACCGTGTTTGTCGACGACAGCGCGTGATAAATTTGAGCGTTCCGAATCCGGAGCGGTACAGCACGTAGAACATCGTCGAGAGGCTCAAGCATGAGCGAACAACCTGGCTTCCGAGTCCGACGCCTGAATAAACAGCATCGCACGGCGTTTGTCGCGTTGTTCGCTGAACACCCGCAGGCCGAAATCGATGACTCACCGGAGACCTACTTCGACGACACCATCGAACTGCAGGCCGAGTCCATGGCTCTCGCCCTGGTCGCCGAAACGGAGGACGGCCGGCTTCTCGGCGCTGTCGTCACCGAGCCCGACAGCTACGTCGACGAGGATCAGCTCGACGAAGACTCCACCGACGATGACATCGACGACGCCATCGTCAGCGATCACGGCACCGCCGTCTTCGAGCTCCTGATCACCGGTGGCTCCGCCTGGGTGTGCAAGGCACTCCTCAACACTCTCGCGCCGGCCCTCACCACCCGCGGCTTCGCGCAGGTGCACGCCAGCATCCCGCCCGACCTCGCCGACGTGTTCCGTGGCCAGGGCTGGGTTGTCCTGCCCGAGAACACGGGCATCGCGTGGATGGGCATGGACCAGTCGGACGAGCAGGTGCGCGACTACGAAGCGATCCCGAGCGGTTCGTTGTCCGCCTACCTGATCATCGACCCCAACGTGTACATGTCCTGGCCGTATGACGCCCCGTACGACCCCGAGGACGACGACTCCCGCCAGGAGAACATCGCCCGGGGCATGGAGGAGTTCGCAGCCCGCGTGGAGGCGGAAGCATCCTCAGACGGTCTTTCCTCGAACTGATCGCTGACTCGAACCGACGGCGCCGGCCGCGCGCCTCCGGCGGTCCTCGTAGGTCACCACGATCATGTGCGGCACGGTGAGTCCGGCCAGGTCGATGAAAACCAGCTGCGGAATCTGATCGCTCAGACCGGCGCCGGGGCCGAACGCGACGAGGAATGTCCCCACCGCGAGAAGGGGGACCACGGTGTAGGCCACCACGACGAGGGCCGTGTGCCGGCCATTACCCCGCTCATCGCGGAATCCGCCCTTCAGATGTCGGAAACTGTGTAGCGCGCAGAAGTACAGCAGGAAGAAGACCAGCGGCTCGGTGACCAGGGCGAGCACGGTCGCGAAGACGATTTCGACGCTTTCATGCGGCCGGTGTCGCACGGCGACCACGGCGGCGAGCAGGAGACCGGCCACGGCGAGCGGCCCGAGCCACTCCTGCACTCCGGCCACCGACGCGCCTGGGTCACCGGCCAGCACCACGTAGATGGCGCTGACCTGGTCGGGATGCGACAGCGCCGGAACGGTGAGCAGCCCGAATCCGGCGAGAAAACGCAGCCAGACCGACCGATCGGAGTTCCAGTCCGACCCGAAGTGCAGGGCCGACACGAGGAGGAACGCGGCCAGGCTCGCCACCGGCGCGACCAGCCAGAGGAGCATCACGCCGACCACGACCAGAATATAGACGGCGGTGAAGCCGGTACGCCAGGCCGGGTACCTGGTGCCGAATGGTCCGGCCCGCGGCATCCGAAAACGTCCAGGTCTTCCAGCTCGCGGCCACGCGGTGTGACAGCTCGTGCCGTTCCGGCCGCCAGAAGCACCAGCTGCGGTCGTCCTGGTATTCGGTGCGCGGTTCCAGCACGATGACGCGGGGGCCGGACTGCTCCCGGGCCAGCCGGGCGGCCAGCGTGAGCCCCGCCAGTCCTCCACCCAGCACGACCAGGTCCGCGTCCGCGTCAGGCGTCATCTGTGCTCCGTGTGTTCGATCACGTCCGGGGTGCTGACTTGATGATCGTCGAGCAGCCTAGTGGCGGAGAATGTGCGTTTCTCGGGCATTCACAACTCGGAAAAAAGCGCATCTGACCACGAGTTACACGTGTTCGCCCAATCCGAGGGCGAGTGACGGCCGGGAGCGCTCAGTGGATGACCGCGAGCAGCACGCCGACCGCGACGAAGAGCACGCCGAAGACACGGTTCAAGACGCGCTGACCGTGAGCGTCGCGCGTGAATCGCTGGAAGGAACGCGCTGTACCGGCGAAGAAGAACCACATCACCAGAACGTCGATGACGACGGTGGTGGCGGCGACGATCAGGTACTGGGCCGGCAGCGGTCGGTCGGCCCGGATGAACTGGGGCAGGAACGCCAGGAAGAACACGATCGCCTTGGGGTTCAGCATGTTCACCCACAGCCCGCGCCGGAACATCGACCAGCGGGGCTCGTCGCTCAGAGTCCGGGTGCGCTCGCCATCGAGATCCGGCTTGGCGAGAAATTGACGGATGCCCAGGTAGACCAGGTAGGCGGCCCCCACGTAGCGGATGAGGTTGAAGGCAAGCGGGGAACTGGCCACGAGCAGGCCGACGCCGAGGGCCACGATCGCGATGTGAATGAGGAGGGCGGCCTGCTGGCCGAGGATTCCCCAGATGGAGCGGCGAAAGCCCGCGTTCAGGGCGTTGCTCATGGTGTTGATCGCCCCCGCGCCCGGCGTGAAACTGATCAGGGCACCCGCGCCGACCAAGGCCACCCACAGGGAAAGCTGCACAGGGACATCCTCGTTTCGTTCCGATTGCGGCTATCCCGCCTGCGACTGGGTCAGGCCGTGACGCCGTGTGGCTGTTTGCGCTTGCGAAGACGTGAGATCCCGGTCAGGGCCACGACGATGATCAGGCCGAGGATGAGCCCGAAGACGAGCGACATCGCGGTGTCGGTAACCCAGACGATCACCGGTCCGGCAAATTCGACCACTTCCGTCACAGCGTGCACCACGTCGTAGGGGCCGGTCCAGATCGTGTCGTGCAGGTTGGCGATCACCAGGTGGCCGCCGACCCACAACATGGCGACAGTGCCGATGATGCTGATCACTTGGAACACGGCCGGCATGGAGCGCACGATGCGCGCGCCGGTGCGTCTCACCCGTCGTACCGGGTTCTTCATCAGCGACAGTCCGATGTCGTCGATCTTGACCAGCAGGGCGACCGCGCCGTAGACGAGCACCGTCATACCCAGGCCGATCACGACCAGAGCGCCGAGCGTCATCCCGATCCCGAAATCGGGATCGAGACCGGCCAGTGCGATGAGCATGATCTCGGTGCTGAGGATGAGGTCGGTGCGAATGGCGCCGAAGACGAGTTTTCGCTCATCCCGCGCTTCAGTCGCGCCGGCGGCGTGGTGAACGCCGAACCACTCGGTGACTTTCTCCGCACCCTCGAAGCACAGATAGGTGCCGCCGATGATCAGCAGCCACGGCAACACCCCCGGCGCGAATGCGGAGAGGAGCAATGCCAGCGGGATGATGATGACGAACTTGTTGAACAGGCTGCCGAGTGCGATCCGCCACACGATGGGAAGCTCGCGAGCGGGCGACAGTCCCTGAACGTACTGAGGCGTGACGGCCGCATCGTCGATCACGACACCGGCGGTCTTGGCGCTCGCTTTGAGCGCAGCGGTGAGTATGTCATCGACAACGGCGAGCAAGCCGACGGACATCTGGTTCTCCTTGGATTCAGGGGCGTCGTCCCGGTGGTGGGCGACGGCAACGGGGTCTACTTTACCGCGCGCCAGGAGAGGCACAGGCACCTCCCAGACGGCGGAATGAAGATGGAAACTGGTATCGCCATCACGGCGCGAACGATATATCGTTAACTATCGTCGAGCCGGGTGGCTACGGCACTGAGGAGGACATCATGAGTGGTTCATTTATGGGCGATGGGTTCGGGGCACGGCGCAATGGTGCCGGCGAGGGCTGGCCCAGCGGCATGTGGGACGCGATGGAGCAGCTTCGCGGACAGTTCGAGCGCAAGGCCGGCCCCCGGATGGCGCGCGGCGACGTGCGTGCGGCGGTGCTCGCGCTGCTGGCCGAGAAGCCGATGCACGGCTACCAGATCATTCACGAGATCGAGGAACGCAGCAATGGTGCCTGGAAGCCGAGCCCCGGCTCGGTGTACCCCACGCTTCAGCTGCTCGCCGACGAGGGTCTCATCAACGCCGAGGAGTCCAACGGTCGCAAGACCTACTCGCTCACGGACGAGGGCCGCGGGGTTGCGCATGCCGCGGCAGACCAGCCCGCCCCGTGGGAGGCTCAGGGTGCCCGGGACACCGGGCGTGCGACCGCGCTGCCGAAGGCCGGCATCGATCTGGCCCAGGCCGCCGCGCAGGTCGGGCGCTCCGGCAACCCCGAGCAGGTGAAGCAGGCCGTCGCCATCCTGGATGAGGCGCGTCGCAAGCTGTACGCCATCCTCGCCCAGGACTGACCGAGTGCCCACAGCACGTCGGCACCGCGGAGTACAGGGGACCGACGTCGGTAACCTGCGCGCGCGCTCCCGCAGGATCCTCCGGTTCGCCGCCCTGTATCTGGCGCAGACGTGGTGGTACGAACTGGTCCTCCCGCGGTTCGGGCTCGCACGGCTCGCCGCCCGAAACCGGTCAGCGCGCCTGCAGCACATCGCGCAACGCTTCCACGTGCTCGCGGTCGACCTGGGGGGTCTCATGATCAAGGTCGGCCAGTTCATGTCGTCGCGCCTCGACGTGCTGCCGCCGGAGATCACCAAAGAGCTCGAGGGTCTGCAGGACGAGGTTCCGCCGGTGCCGTTCCCGGACATCCGTGCCCTCGCCGAGGCCGAGCTGGGTGTGACACTGGAGCGCGCGTTCTCCTACATTGATCCGACGCCGCTGGCGGCGGCTTCTCTGGGGCAGGTCCACCGGGCGAGGCTGTCGACGCTGGATGCCGCCGAGACCGGCCTGCTCGACGTCGTCGTCAAGATCCAGCGGCCGGGCATCGCCGAGATCGTCGATGTCGACCTCGGCGCCCTCCGCCGCGTCGCCCGCTGGCTCAGCCGCGTGCGACTGGTCTCGGATCGCGTCGACATGCCTGCCCTGGTCGAGGAGTTCGCGTTCACGAGCCTCGAGGAGATCGATTACCTGCGGGAGGCGGCGAGCGCCGAACGGTTCGCGCAGAACTTCGCCGACGACGCCCGGGTCGGCGTTCCCGAATTCGTGTGGGAGCGCACCACACGGCGGGTGCTGACCCTGCAGGACGTCACCGCGATCAAGATCAACGACGTAGATGGGCTGCGGGCGGCGGGGATCGACCCGTCCGAGGTTGCCGACGACTTCGCGGCCGTGATGTTCGACCAGCTCTTCGTGCACGGGTATTTCCACGCCGACCCGCACCCCGGCAACATCTTCGTCACGCCGCTCGCCGCCGGTGCGCCCGGAGCGGAGGGTGGCCGCACCTGGAAATTCACCTTCATCGACTTCGGGATGATGGGCGAGGTACCCGATGCCCTGCGCCAGGGCCTGGTGCAACTGCTCATCGCCGCCGCGTCCCGCGACGGCAAGGGGATGGTGGACGGCATCCGCGAGGTGGGTGTGCTCCTCCCCTCCGCAGACACCGCCGAACTCGAGCGGGCCATGACGAAACTGTTCGCGCGCTTCGGCGGGATGGGTTTTGCCGAGTTGCAGGATGTCGACCCGCGCGAATTCCGCGCCTTCGCCATCGAGTTCGGTGACGTGGTGCGCTCGCTGCCGTTTCAGCTTCCGGAGAACTTCCTCCTCATCGTGCGTGCGATGTCGCTGACCTCGGGAATGTGCAGTTCGCTCGACCCTGCCTTCAATATTTGGAATTCCGTCGAGCCGTACTCCGCCCAGCTGATTCGCACCGAGGGCGGGAATGTGGTGCAGGCGGCCGCGAAGCAGGTGGTGTCGGTTGCGGGCGTCGTCGCGCGGCTGCCCAGGCGGCTCGACAACCTCCTGACGCGATTCGACGAGGGCACGGTCTCGGTGCAGACCCCTCGGATCGAGCGGCGCCTGATCGACCTCGAGCGAACCGGGCGGCAGGTCATCTCGGCGATCCTCTTCACCGCCCTCTTGATCGGCGGCATCCTGCTGCGTTCCGATGACGTCGTGCTCGGCACGGTGCTCCTGGTCGTGTCCGCCCTCCCACTGCTGCACGCCCTCTTCGCCGGAACGCTGGCGCGGCGCGGGCCGCTGCCCTAGACGCCCAGGGAGCTCAGACGACCGAGGGATTACTGTGTTCTCTATGTCTGGTGAGAACGAGAAGCAGAATCCTGGGTCGGCGGCGGCCTCGAGCCCACGACGCGCGCCGCGAGGCGAAAGCAACGGTCCGGGGCGGCGGGAGCATCTGTGGAGCAGCCGGCTTCTTCATCAGGTGGGTGACGCCACCTCGCTCGCGACGGTGGGGCTGGCTGTCGCATTGCTCACGGCGCTCTGGCTAATGGTGGGCTTCCTGGTCGGCTTTCCTTCCTGGTGGAACAACGTGCTCTACAGCGTCACGTCCTCGATCACCCTCGTCATGGTGTTCGTGATCCAGCACACCCAGGCTCGGCAGCAGGCGGCGACACAGCGCAAGCTCGACGAGATGGTGCGAGCGCTTCCGACCGCCAACAATCGGCTCATCGCCGTCGAGGAGGCCGCCTCCGACGTGGAGCTCGAGGACCTGGCGGATACGAATCTCGATCACCGCAGGCAAGCGGAAACCGAAACCCGGCAATAAGTCTGAGGGTGAACCGGCCACGGATGCCGCGGGCGGGCCTCCAAGGGTCGGCGCGCGGGGTCTGGACAGGCTCTGCCACCGGGTGCTCGAGTCCTGCCGAGCAGCCGGGATCGGATTGACGAACAAGTCAATCGGCAGGACCATCTCGGTATGAGTACGGAATCAGAGCGGAACGCCGTCGCCAAGGTAGTCGATCGTCTCGTCGAGAGATTCCCTCATATCCCGCGGGAGAGCATTGAGAGGGCCGTCCTCGAGGAGCACACCGCTCTCGAGGGGCGGCCGATCCGAGACTACGTTCCCGTTCTGGTCGAACGCGGGGCCACAGGCCGTCTGCGCGGGCATGGCACGACGTCGCAGGCTCCGACGGCTGCGACAGGTGCAACAGATGGGGCACCTTCCGCATTTGGTCCCGCGGCTCAGCCCACCGATTGGCGCTCATAGAGCGCCGCCGGCCGGACGTCACCGGCGGCCCCGTCACGTCTCGTGCCGCCCATCCGGGGGTGGCCATGCAAAGATGGTTAGCAACCCTCACCACAGGCTCTCAGCCTGCGTCCCCATCCAGTTCGACATCCGCGCCTCCAGTAGCGCCCGTGCCGGTGTCGGTGACTACGTGCGTCATCGATGCGAAAAGGTTTTGATGTGTTTGATTTTGTCGGGGACCAGTATGAGCAGATCCTGTTCAGCAGCTGGCAGCATTTCAGCCTCGTCGTGCAGTGCCTGATCCTGGCGACGCTCCTCGCCGTAGTACTGGCCGCCCTCGTCTACCGAAGTTCCGCGCTCACCGGGATCGCCAACTCGGTGTCGGCCATCGGCCTGACCATCCCGTCGTTCGCCTTCATCGGACTGCTCATCGCGCCGCTCGGCTTCGGTGTCGTTCCGGCCGTCATCGTGGTGGCGTTCTTCGCCACGCTGCCTATTCTGCGGAACGCGGTCGTGGGCCTGTCGGGCATCGCGCCGTCGATCGTGGAATCCGCCCGCGGCATCGGGATGAGCCGGTTCCGCACGCTGCTGCAGGTGGAACTGCCGATGGCGTGGCCGATCATCCTCACGGGCATCCGGGTCTCCGCTCAGATGGTCATGGGAGTCGCGGCCATCGCCGCCTACTCCCTCGGCCCGGGGCTGGGCGGTTTCATCTTCTCCGGACTCTCCCGCCTTGGCGGCGCCAACTCCCTCGAGTCTGTGCTGACGGGCGTCATCGGCGTTGTCGTGCTCGCCCTCATTCTTGATCTCCTCCTCGTCGGCCTCGGCCGCCTGACCACACCTCGAGGTATCCGTGTCTGAATTCATTTCATCCGCCGCCGTTGTATCAACCAACACCGACGATTCCGCCACCCGTCCCGGCATCACCGGTGCCAGCATCCTTCTGGACCACGTCACCAAGCGTTTCCCCGGCCAGGCGCGCCCCGCCGTCGACGGTCTCACCATGGAGATCCCGGCCGGAAAGATCGTCATGCTGGTCGGCCCCTCGGGATGTGGCAAGACCACGACCCTCAAGATGATCAACCGACTCATCGAACCGACCGAGGGCCGCATCGTCGTCGACGGAGACGACGTGACCGACATGAACGGCGACACCCTGCGCCGAGGCATTGGCTATGTCATCCAGGCCGGAGGGCTCTTCCCGCACATGACGGTCGCCAGGAACATCGGCATCGTGCCGAAGATGCTCGGCTGGGACACGGCCCGCATCGCGACCCGCGTCGACGAACTCCTCGAGCTCGTTTCCCTGGACCCGGCGCTCTACCGCGACCGGTACCCCAAGGAGCTCTCCGGCGGCCAGCAGCAGCGCGTCGGCGTGGCGCGGGCGCTCGCGGCCGACCCGCCCGTGCTGCTCATGGACGAGCCCTTCGGTGCCGTCGACCCGATCACCCGGCTGCGCCTGCAGGACGAACTGCTCAACATCCAGGAAGAACTGCAGAAGACCATCGTCTGCGTCACCCATGACTTCGACGAGGCCGTCAAACTCGGCGACTGGATCGCCATCTTCAACGAGGGTGCCCAGCTCGAGCAGTACGACACCCCGGAACGCATCCTCGGCGACCCGGCCAACGAGTTCGTCGAGAACTTCATCGGCTCCGGCGCCGGCCTCAAACAGCTCACCCTGACCCGGGTGGCGGATGTCGCCCTCAGCGACGCCGTCGTGGGCAACCCCGGCGAACAGGCAACGGATGTCCTGGCCCGCGTCGTCGAGGCCGGCCACGGCCACGCGGTCATCGTCGATGAGCGTCGCCGACCCATCCAGTGGCTCTCCGTGCGCCAGCTCGGCCGCCTCGAAACCATCGGCGACGTTCCCGACCCGAAACTCCCGGTCGTCGGCAAGCACGCCACGCTCAACGACGCGCTCGACACGATGCTCGTGTCCAGCGCCGGGGCCGCGCTCGTTACCGGTCGCCGTGACATGTTCAAGGGCGTCATCGACGTGCAGACCGTGATGGACGCCATTACCCGGTCACAGACCGCTGCCGTGCTCGAATCGGACCAGGCGCCCGTCGGGCTGAACACCGGCCTGTTCCAGGCGCAGACGGCTGCCGCCGGGGCCGACCCGAGCGAAGCCGTGGAAAACGGCGCTGACGCGCAGGCCGTTCAGTGACCACCCGCACCCTGACTACGGAAGCCCGCCTGGCCGGCGGCGACTCCGCCGTCGAAACGCCTGGCGACCCGGCCGCGCCGGTCCTACCCGTCAGCCGCGCCCGCGCGACGTGGCGGTCCTGGCGGGGACTGGTCTACCAGCTGGCCGGCATCCTGCTCGCGTTCCTGGCCCTCGTGATCTGGCTGAACACGGCGGACCTCTCGCCGATCGAGCTCACCACCCTCGCCCCGGCCGCGCTCTGGGTCTACACGGTGGAACATATCCAGCTCACCCTGCTCGCCGCGGTGATCGTGCTGGTCATCGCGGTTCCCCTGGGAATCGCCCTGACCCGCAGACCCCTGCGATTTCTGACCGCTCCGGTGCTCGCCATCGCCAACTTCGGGCAGGCCGCCCCCGCGATCGGCGTCGTCGTGCTGCTCGCGTTCTGGGTCGGCTTCGGATTCTGGGCCGCCACACTCAGCCTCGTGCTCTACGCCGCGCTCCCGGTGCTGCGCAACACCATGGTCGGCCTGCAGCAGGTCGACGCCCGCCTCATCGAGGCCGGACGCGGCATGGGTATGAGCTCCGCGGCCGTGCTGTTCCGCGTGGAGCTTCCGCTCGCTGTGCCGGTCATGCTGTCGGGGGTGCGCACCGCCCTCGTTCTGCTGGTGGGCACCGCCGCCCTGGCGACGTTCGTCAACGGCGGGGGGCTCGGCATCCTGATCACCACGGGCGTCAATCTCAGCCTCACCCCCGTGCTCATCACCGGAGCCCTGCTCGTTGCCCTGCTCGCCCTGCTCATCGACTGGATCGGCCGCGTCGTGGAACACGTCGCCCGCCCGAAGGGACTCTAGATGTACCGCTCCTCGTCTCGCACCCGTCGCACGTCGCTCGGTCGCTGGGGTGTCGCAGCCGGTGTCCTCACCCTGTCCGCCGTCGCCCTGACCGGCTGCGGGCTGAAGCCGGCGACCTCCTACGTTCCCGCGGTCGGACCGGGGTCGATCACCCCGCTCGACGGTGCCGAGGGAGTCGACCTCACGGTCACGTCCAAGAACTTCACCGAGCAGCTGCTGCTCGGCAAGATCGCGGTGCTTGCCGGGACCGCCGCGGGATTCGATGTCACGGACCTCAGCAATCTGCCCGGCAGCCAGCCGACCCGCGAGCTGATCCTCTCCGGCCAGGCCGACGTGCTCTGGGAATACACCGGAACCGCGTGGCTGACCTACCTCGGTCAGGAGGAGGCGATCGCCGACCAGGGCGAGATGTGGCAGGCCGTGTACGACATCGACATCGAGAACGGTGTCACCTGGGGTGCGCCGGCACCGATGAACAACACCTACGCCCTGGCTGTGCGCAGTGAGGCGATCGCCGAGCTCGGCGGCATCACCTCCATGTCCGAACTCGCCGCGCTGCCGGTGGAGGACCGCACCTTCTGCATCGAGTCCGAATTCAACTCCCGGCCGGACGGCATGAACCCCATGCTCGCCCACTACGGGCTGGAACGCGGTGCCGCCGCCGGCGTGCCCGACGGCAACATCGGCATCTACGACACCGGTGCGATCTACAGCGCGACGGATGACGGGGCCTGCAACTTCGGTGAGGTCTTCACGACCGACGGCCGCCTCGACGCGCTCGACCTGACAGTCCTGATCGACGACCTCAAGTTTTTCCCGGCGTACAACGTGGCGCCGGTCTTCTTCACCGAGTCGATCGAGGCCACCCCCGGCCTGGAGGAGATCTTCGCCGAGATCTCACCCAAGCTCACCGACGAGGTTCTGCGCGGCATGAACCGCAAGGTTGACGTCGACGGTGAGGAACCTGCCGATGTGGCCTATTCCTGGATGATCGACGAGGGTTTCATCACCGACCCGACCGACTAGCCGACCTCGCCCGTGTGTGGCCAACTCAGGACATCCGTCACCCAGATCGCCGAGCGCCCCGGATCGCTGCGGGCCAGCAGTGGACGCCCGGCCGGATCTCCTGAGTTGGCCACGGCCCGCGCACCTGCCTGTCTAGGCTGTACCCATGGCCACAGTCATTCTCGTGCGGCACGGCCGCACCACCGCAAATGCCACCGGATTGCTGGCCGGGCGCACCACGGGGGTCTGGCTTGACCAGATTGGCCAGGACCAGGCGGCCGTCACGGGCAAGCGACTCGCCGTGGTGCCGCTGGTCGGCGTGGTCTCCAGCCCCCTGGAACGCTGCCGGCAGACATCCCAGTTCATCCTCGATCACCAGGCCGGCTCGCCGGCGACGCCGCTGGAGGAGGGCATCACCGAGTGCGACTACGGGCAGTGGCAGGGCAAGGCCCTCGGCGATCTCGCCAAGGAACAGCTCTGGTCGGTTGTGCAGTCCCAGCCATCGGCCGTCACCTTCCCCGGCGGTGAGTCGATGGCGACCATGCAGGCCCGGTCGGTCGCCGCCATCCGTCGTCACGACGCGGCGTTCGAGGCCGAACACGGCCCCGGCGCGGTCTGGGTGGCGGTCAGTCACGGCGACATCATCAAGTCCGTCCTGGCCGATGCGCTCGGCATGCACCTGGACCTCTTCCAACGCATCAATGTGGGTCCGGCATCCGTTTCGATCGTGCGTTACGGCACCAGCCGGCCGAGCGTTCACGCCATCAACACGGATGCCGGCGACCTCTCCTGGCTCGGCGCCAGTGTTCTGTCGGCCGACGCGCCGGTCGGCGGTGGGGCCGGTCAGGTGCCGCACACGACGGTCACCTAAAATACCCACATGCCCACAATCGTCCATGAGTTCGCCTGGCCGGATCGGGTCGTCGTCGGCACCGTCGGTCTGCCTGGGTCTCGCACGTTCTACCTGCAGGTGCGCACCGGAGCTCAGATCGTGAGCATCGCCCTGGAGAAACAGCAGTCCGCGCTGCTCGCCGAGAAGATCGACGAGATGCTCGACCAGCTGATGAGCCACGAAGGCAACCCGTTCAGCATCCCGACCAACACGCCCGTCGAGCTCGTCGACAACGAGCCGCTGGATCAGCCCGTCGCGGAGGAATTCCGCACCGGCGGGATGAGCCTGGGCTGGGATCCCTCGACCGTGCAGGTCGTGCTCGAGGCTTACCCGCTCGTGGAGGTCGACCCGGGGATCGACGACGTGCCCGACGAGGAGCTGCTCGACGCGATCCTGCAGGAGCCGGTGGAAATGCTGCTGGTACGGATGCCCGTCGGCACCGCACGCGCCTTCGCCAAGCGCACCCGCGAGGTGGTGGGGGCCGGTCGCACCCTTTGCCCGCTCTGCGGCGATCCCATCGACGCTGACGGGCACACCTGCACCCTCCCCGGCAGCCCCTGATGCTGCCGGGTGTCACCCCCGACGACGCTGAGCTCGGCGGTGAGGTCGGTGGTGCGCTCGGCGGTGTGGTCGGTGGTGCGCTCGGCGGTGTGGTCGGCGGTGTGCTCGAGCTCACAGGGCGCATAACGACGGCCTCGAATGCGACCTTCCTCGGCACCATCGGTGACGTCACGGTCGTCTACAAGCCCATCGCCGGCGAGAATCCGCTCTGGGATTTTCCCGACGGCAATCTCGCCAGCCGCGAGGCCGCGGCCTACCTCGTCTCAGAGGCCTTCGGCTGGAACGTCGTGCCCCGCACCTGGCTGCGGGGCGGCCCGATGGGTCCGGGGATGGTGCAGCTGTGGCAGGACGCCGATCCCGAACAGGATGCCGTGGACCTGGTCCCGTGGGGAGACGCGCCGACCCCCGGCTGGTGCCGGGTCTTCGACGGCCGGGACGATCACAATCGGGCGGTGACCCTCATCCATGAGGACTCGGCCGTGCTGCGGCGCATGGCCGTGTTCGACATCGTCGTGAACAACGCCGATCGCAAGGGCGACCACATCCTCGCGATGCCGGACGGGCACCGTCACGGCGTCGACCACGGCCTCACGTTCCACACCGACCACAAGTTGCGCACCGTGCTCTGGGGCTGGCTGGGCGATGAACTCACCGCCGACGAGCTCGACGGGATCGACCGGGTCAGCGCGCAGCTGACCGGAGAACTCGGCGGCATCCTCGCCGGGTTGCTCAGCGAGGTCGAGATCGCCGCACTGGTCGCGCGCTGCGACCGGTTGCGCTCCGAAGGCCGGTTTCCGGCCCCGCGTGGCGACATGCCCGCGGTACCGTGGCCGCTGTTCTGACGGCGGCTGGGACTGCGGCGCTGATCGCGGTGCGGCGGCGGCTGGGACTGCGGCTGCGTCTGCGGCGTCGATCGCGGCGACGTACGATCGGTGAATGCCCCCGCCGTCTCCTTTGCCTCAGCGCCACGGGCTCGAGGCCGCCTGGGTGTGCACACCGGATCGGGACCGCCCGCGGTCGCATCCGTGGCCGACCATGGGGGAGTGGTTGCTTGAGCGTCTCGCCGCGTCCGTCGACGTCGCCGGGTTCCTGGCCGGGGAGCGGTTCCGCTACCAGTCGGGCGCCCCGGTCGTCGGCAGCGACCCGTATGGCCCGCACACCTTTGTCTGGTTCCATCGCGATCTCGTCGCCGAGGCATCCGTACCCGGCATCGTCCACGTGGTGCATCGGGATGCCCGCCTCGTCGTGATCGACAAGCCGCCGTTTCTCTCGACCATTCCGCGCGGTCGACACGTCGTGCAGAGTGTGGTGGTGCGCCTGCGCGCCGAGTTGGGACTGCCCGAGCTCTCGCCGTTGCATCGCCTGGACCGCGTGACATCGGGCCTTCTGGTGCTGGCGACGGAGCGACGCTGGCGCGGGGAGTACCAATCGATGTTCCAGCGCGGCGAGGTCGGCAAGACCTACCGTGCACTGGCCCCGCTGCGACCGGATCTGGATTTCCCCATCACCGTGCGTAATCACCTGACCACCAGGCGAGGCCGATGGCAGGCCGAGGTCACCGACGAACCCGTCAATGCCGAGTCGCTGATCGAGCTGGAGACCGTGTTGCGGCACACTGGCGTCTATCGGCTGACGCCGCGCACCGGCAAGACCCATCAGCTGCGGATGCACATGCTGGGCCTGGGGATCCCGATCATCGATGACCCGGTGTACCCCGTCGTTCAGGATGTCGCGATCGACGATTTCACCCGCCCGCTCCAGCTCCTGGCAAGCGACGTGAGCTTCACCGATCCCATCGACGGCGAATTGCGCCGGTTCGAGAGCGTGCGCACGCTTCCACTGCGGGCTGCGGGCTGCGGGCTGCGGTCGGAGCCTGAGGCCGGCGCCTGAGGCCGGCGCCTCGGGCAACGGTGGTTGAGGCCGGAGCCTTGGGCCGGCGCCTTGGGCAACGGTGGTTGAGCCTGCCGAAACCCGGCGAGTCGACCTCTGAACCGGTCTATCGGCATCCGCACCCGGGCTCCCTGAGGAGACTTTGGCGGCACGGCGGTTGAGCTTGCCGGAACCCGGCGAGTCGACCTCTGAACCGGTCTATCGGCATCCGTACCCGGGCTTCCTGCGGAGACTTTGGCGACACGGTGGTTGAGCTTGCCGAAACCTGGCGACCCGGTCTCCGAGCCCGGCCACGGACCCCCGGCCGAAAGAATTCGACGGAGATTTTGCTTAAACCCGGCCTAAAACATCCGTTTCGGTTCGAAATTGGCAAAATCTCCGTCGAATTCGTTAGAGGGCCGGGCGTATGACGGCTACAACTACGGATACCGATGCGCGGCCGACTTCAAGGCTGCACCACGCTGACCAAATTACTTTCGATGAATAGTCAGCACCTATTGACTCTAGATTAGTACACGTTTACTATAGTGGTATGGCAGGAGCCCCCACTCCGCACCACCCCACCACCTCACCGCAGGCGGTGGCTTCCAACGTGCAACAGCCCCTTGTGCAACAGCCCCTTGTGCAGCGACTGCAGCAGGCGCGTGATCTGGCCGCGTCCGTGCTTGATTCGGTGTCGTTCTCTCTTTTGAGTGAGGCGGAGGCGATGGCGGTGCTCGGCACGGTGGAAGACCTCGGCCGTAGGGTCGATGCGGCCAGGGTCGCATCCGCTGCCGACATTGCGGTGCGGTCTCGGCGCATCCTCGGGAATGAGTCCCTCGCGTATAAGAACGGGGCGACCAATGGAACGGACCTGATCACCCGCCTGACCCGTGTTTCCTCGCGGGAGGCGAACCGGCGGGTGCGCCTGGGCGACAACGTCACCCTGCGTCTGGCCGGCACCAGCATGCTGCCGC
>NZ_SOGK01000084.1:0-18374 GCF_004564305.1 Cryobacterium sp. TMT3-29-2 | reverse complement strand
CGGAGCGCACTGTCGCCGGGCTTGCCGCAGCTCGAGCACGGGGGAGGACGGGCGGGCGGCCGTTCAAGATGACGCCGGCCAAGGTCCGCCTGGCCATGGCCGCGATGGGTCAGAAGGAAACGAAGGTTGGCGACCTCTGCAAGGAGCTCGGGATCACCCGGCAGACGTTGTACCGCCATGTCTCACCTGCGGGGGAGCTGCGGTCGGACGGTGCGAAGCTCCTATCGAAGAAGTAGTGGCCCCACCTGGTCACTGTCAGAAGGGAGCCCTTCACGAGCTGGGCCATTTAGCCGGGCGCGAGTCCTAGAAGCACGTCCTTGTAGTCAGGGCAGATGTTTGAAGTGACTCTGAAGAGACGTGAAACCTCCATTTCTGCGATACCGCCCGATTCAAATACCTCCCGTACCTCGCCGAGTTTTGAGCCGCCGGTCAGCAGGCTGCAGATATCGTCGGCGCTCTCACGCACGAGACTGGGGTCCATCTGGGAAAGGATCCGATCAGAACCGACGGCCTTGTCGTATTTCTCCTCAGGAGAAAGAGATGTGCAGGCGGCCAGAGCGAAAGTAAGGACGACGGTAGCTAGGCATGCTGTCCAGCTCCTTTGGACTCTCACAGCCCGTGTCTCAGACTGACAATGCAGCGGATTCCCATGATGGCTCCTCAGAGGTCGATTCAGCCTAACGGGAGCCCCGCGCACGACAGTCCTTCTGACGTCCCCCAAAATGAGGCTTCTTACACGCTGTGGTCAGACCGGAACCGCGCCGGCAGCCACAACAACAGCTATCGGCTGTGCCTGACCATGAAAATTGTCTGTGAGGGAAGGCTGACCGGAACGCGCAGGATGAAACGGTCCTCGTGATGTCGTATTCGCTCGGGGGTTTGACACCGAGCGCTCGAGTGTTAGTGTCATCTGTGACAGATAAATCATCTGTGACACTTCAGCTAGTCAGAGATGCCGTAGGTGGAAATTATGCAGACTATTCAGACTTCAGGGATCCCGGCAGATCAACTCGACGCACTTGAGCGTTTTGCGGCCACGGAAGCAGGCCCTGAACTTCGTGATGTCATTCTTAGCCTCCAGCGCTGCCTACGTGACGGCGCTGAACTTGCGATTCTTGATGAGGCAGCTGCTCTCACTCCGAACCAGGCAGCGACACGCCTCGGGATTAGCCGTACTTACCTATACAAACTCTTGGATCGAGGTGAGATTGTGTCCCATCATGTTGGACGTGATCGCCGTATTCGTATCCGCGACATCATCTCTTTTGAAACCCAGCGTCAGCGCGACAGACGCGAGCTTGCGGAACGCTTCGCCACTCAGCAGAAAACTCGTACGGGCGCCATCGACGAACTCGCCGATCTGCTCTAAAGCGATCATCCGCGGCTCTGACACCTCTGGTGGGGCAGAATGACTTTGTGCATAGTCGTCGAGCTCGTCCCACACTCCGAGTACTTCGCGACGATTTGACTGCCGGATGGGCTTCGCCCTTTCCTCGGCGGATGCTTGCTGATGGTCAATTAACGCAATTGCACCCGCTGAGTGAGCTAGATCACCCGCTCATCCTCAAAGCAACTGAGTCGATCGGTACCGACCTCAGCGAGGATTCGGATGAGGGTCGAATCAGGGGTAGCACGCTCCTGCATCTTCGCGAGATCAAGATTTCGCAGTGGCGTGGAGGCGTTTGGTGTGACCCCAAAACCGGTGTCAACTGGCTCCTAGTCGCCGGACTCGCGAAGAACAACCACACGGCTTTTGATGACTTCTACGTTGAGATTGAACGTGCCGAAGCTGCGGGCAGCACGAGCGACTGGCTACCCAGCAACGAAGATCTCCGTCTGCTGAAGCAAGAGACATCGGCAAGGCTTCTGACCGAGTGGGAATTATCGGTGCAGCGTGACATGCTCGGCACGCTTCGTGCGGTAGCCGGCGGTGGTTCCGCGCGACTGGTTGTTCCCCATCCACTCGAAGCGAAGGGCATCCTGGCACAGCTGACAATCGAGGTGACTCCTGTGCGTGACTTTGACTACGAAGCTGATGAGATTCAGCTGACGGTGGAGACCGAAGCACAGTTCAAAGGATCGAACCTCGAATGGCAGCTCATATTGAGGGCCCTGATCTCGCTCTCGCCGCCCGAGCAGGGATGGGACAGGCTCGACAGTGAATTCACCAATATTGCTGAGCCGGGTGCCTGGCAGCGGCGTGTTCAATTACTGGAGACCATCACGGCAAGCGGGGAACTCGCACAGTCTCAACCGGGGCAGCAGGCACATTACACACACACGAAGCACCTAGCCGGTAGCACCATCGAGGGCACGGGGGTGCGCGCACTCTGCGGGGCGTTCTTCGTGCCGAGGCAGGATCACGAGAGTCTTCCATCGTGTCCCCAGTGCACAGAACGGCTCGACAAGATACCGGCAGAATGACGACGCTTTCTGCAACTCGCGCGCGGGCTAGCCCATTGCTCACCTCACGTATGAAGTGTGGTGACACCTTCGCGGCCGCTGGAGAGAACAGACGTGCCGGCGATGTCCCGGTCTTGCGGGGATGCGTCGGGGTCAACCGAAATATTCACCGCGTCTCTTCGGGGAGAGTCAGATGTCTGGCCAAGGCGCTTGATTACGGGCCCCTGGGGGAGCCGAAGTAACTTCCCGGTGAAGGCTCGGTTCGCTTCGGACGAAGCGGGTTGCACTGTGAACCGAAGCCGATCCCCGACCTGTTCAGCAGCGACGGCTTCGAAAACGCCGACAACCACTGGGCCAACTAAGGCAACAATATGACAGGGAAGAAGCACGGATTTCGCGCGTATCCTCCAGTCTCCCCGGATGGCATTTTCTTTGTCTTCCCTGGGCCAGTCTTCACACCACCCGACGTAGTGACGCCATGAATCAGCTACCGCCGCAGTCAAGCCGAGCCGCACCACTAGGGCTCGAGGTGCCGTTACGGTGGCGACAGGGGGCCGCTCGGCAACGGCTTGGACCACATCGAGGTCAACGAGTCGTCGGTTGCCTCGCATAGAAACTGCGCCGAGAACACCGGCTTCCGTGAGTTGGCTTGCGGAGGTCCTCGAGATGTTCAGGACCTCCGCGGCCACGCCGAGCGAAACCTGAGTCATTGTGGCACCCCTCCCATCCTCTAGGCCATACGCGGGTGAACGCGAACAAACATGATGTTGTTCTTCGGGCGAAGGACATTGGTGGGTCCGCGAACTAGCCCCTGGTCGTCCATGTAAGACTCCGCCTGATACTTGGCCAGTTGCTTGTCGAAGATCTTGTTCAGTTTGCGGCCGCTGAAGACTACTCGCTGTCCGTCGCGGAAGCTGATGGCGACCGATGCCGAGTCGTCACCGCGTGCATTCATCCGGATGTATCCGTCAGTGTTCTGCTTAATGTTCTTCAAGTTGCTCCTATTTCCTATGTGCGTTATTGAGTGATGGAAGCGTAACACGCGTTGCATCCAAGAACAAGGAATTTCTTTTGAAGAGTCGCGACCCAGAAGTATTCCTATTCCTGTAAGGCGGGCAGGCCCCAATTGCGCTGAGCCTCGGTCTAGCTTCCGTCACAGTGTGCCCGCAAGCCGGACCGTGGACGAACGCGTCTGCACAATAAGAGGCCTCTGAAGCTTCTGCCGGAGGAGCTGCCCCGTTTTTTGACCCGCACGGAAGGATTCGCGCTCAGCCCCGTCTCATGAAAGGGAACCTCACGCCCTTCGTCTCCACATCTGGATGACGTTGTCCGCGGCCTCCGCCTCGACCACAACCCGCTCCCGTTCTTGCTCTGCGGCCTGGCGTGCTCGGACTTTCCCGGCCACGTCGAGCAGGTCCCACATTTGCTCGCCGGTTACTGACACGCCGCGGGCGCCGGTGCGCCGGGTGCGGCCGCGGATCAGGGCGTAGTGGGTGCGGAACACGGGTGCCCCGATCGCAGCTTGTGCGTCGTGGAAGAACACCACGTTGGAGACGGGCCCGGGCCCGGTGCCGTCGTCGAGGGAGAGGAAGACGACGCGTTTGCCGCTGCGCATCGGGGGTGTGTGGGTGGCGCGGCGGACCCCGGCGACGAGGACTTCGGTGCCGCCCGGCAGGTTCACGAGCTCCGACGCCGGCGTGACTCCGAGTTCTTTGAAGAGGGGGTAGAACCGGGTCATTTGGTGCTGGCTGACGGCGAGGCCGAGGTCTCGGAGTTCGACGTCTGTTTGGGTGCGGCCGCGGAGGTCGAGGGCGGTGACTGCCCGGTAGAAGTCAGGCAGCGGCAGTTCAATGTCGAAGGCGAGCTGGTTGGGTCCGACGGGGAGGGCCTTGCCGCCGAGGCCTTGGATGTGGGCGAGGAGGTCGCCGCGGCGGGCACGGTCGTAGCCGATGAACGAGTCCAGGGCGCCGACCCGGGCCAACGCTTCGAAGGTGCGCCGGCGCGGCCGCACCCGGTCCCGGAAGTCCTGCAACGAGGAGAACGGTTGATGCTCCGCGATCCGCTGCCGCTCGAGCGCACTGGACCCGGCGAGTTCGGGCAGGGCCAGGCGAATGGCTAGTTGCCCGTCGCCCAGCTGCTCGACCCGGTAATCCAGCGCGGACTTCTGCACGTCGAGGCCGAGGACGGGAACGCCCAGGTTGCGGGCTTCGGCGACGATCAGATCTTTGGGCCACATGCCCGGGTCGTGGGTGAGGAGCCCGGCGAAGAACGTCGCCGGGTGATGCGTTTTCAGCCAGGCGCTCTCATAGGTGGTCCGGGCGAACGCAGCCCCGTGCGCTTTGGCGAACCCGAAACTGCCGAACCCGGACAGCACCTTCCACGCCCGGTCGATGACCGGCGGTGGGAACCCGCGGGTGGCGGCCTGCTTTCGCACGTACGCTTCGATCTCGGCAAGGTCGCCGGATTTGCCGAGGTGCCGGCGGAACACATCGGCCTTGCCCATCCCGCAGCCGGTCAACTCGTCGAAGAGCCGCATCACCTGCTCGTGAAAAACGACGACACCGTTGGTTTCGGCGAGGAAGGGTTTGAACCGGGGGTGCATGTGGTCGGGTGCGACTTCCCCGTGCCGAGCCTTCAGATATTGAAGGGGCATGTTCGCCTGCATGGGACCGGGGCGGAACAGGCTGATCTCAACGGTCAGGTCGTTGAATACCTCCGGTTGGAGCTTCCCGATCAGCTCCATCTGTCCGGGCGATTCGAGTTGGAATACGCCGAGGGTGCGGGTGGTGCGGAGCATCTCGTAGGTGGGTTCGTCGTCGAGGGGGACCCGGTCCAGGTCGATGGTCTCGCCGGTAAGTCGCCGGTGCTCCTCGATCGCGTACGCCATCGCGCTTTGCATGCGGACTCCGAGGATGTCGAGCTTGATGAGGCCCATCGGGTCCATGTCGTGCTTGTCGTACTGGGACATCGGCAGCCCCATCCCGGAGCGTTGCACCGGTGTCCGGTCGAGGAGGGAGGTGTCGGAGAGGATGACACCGCACGGGTGGACGCTGATGTGGCGGGGGAGCCGGTCGAGCTTCGCGGTCAGGTCCACCAGCTGGTCCAGCTGCTGCGACTCGCGCACCTGCGCGGCGAGTTCCGCGAGCTCAGGTTTCTCCTCGAGGGCCCGGCGGAAGTCGCGGGCGTTGAACCGCCACATCTGCTTGGCGATCGCTGCGACCTGGTCCTCGGGCATGCCGAGGGCGAGCCCGGCGTCCCGGACGGCGCCGCGCCCTCGGTAGGCGTTGGTCATCGACATCAGTGACACTCGGTCGGCGCCGAAGACTTGGAACACTTCCCGGTAGATGTCGTGGCGCCGGGCCGATTCGACGTCAATATCGATGTCGGGGAGGGTTTGGCGTTCGGGGGAGAGGAACCGTTCCCAGATGAGGCCGTTCTCGATCGGTTCGACCGAGGAGGTGTGGAGCGCGTAGTTGAGGACGGAGCCGACACCGGATCCGCGCGCTTGCACCCGGACGCCCATGCCCCGGATCAGGTCGGCGACCCGGGCCACGGTCAAGAAATAGGCGGCGAACCCGAGATGTTCGACCGTCTCCATCTCATGCGCGAGTTCTAAGTGCGCGGCACGGGCGAGGGTGGTGCCGGCGTAGCGGTCGTCGATGCCGTGCCGGGCCCGCCGCCACAGCTCAGCCACCGGGTCGCCGACGACGCCGATGATCGAGGCTTCCGGCATCCGGGGGGTGCCGAGTCCGATGTCCGCGGCTGGGTCCAGGGCGCACCGGTCCGCCAGCTCGTGTGTGGTGCGGAGTAGTTGGTCGAGGGCGTCGGGGTTTCGGGCGCCGGCGTCGACGACCATGCGTGCGACCTGGCGCATGTGCTGTGCGTCTTTCAGCCAGGCTTGCCCGTTCGCCTGCGGTTCCTCGAGCTCGGCGAGTGGGGTGAGGAGGTGGGTCGCGTCGGCGAGGTCCGCGGTCGTCGCGTCCCCCGGCTCGCCGTACCGGACTGCGTTGGAGAGGATGGCGGGGGTCCCGGTGTCCTCGGCGAGGCCCAGCATCCGGGTGGCCGCAGCCACGGAACCGCGTTGCCCGGTCGGTGCCAGGTGGCAGACGACCTCGAGCGTGACCGCACCGATGGGCATGATCCGCAGCCACGCGCGCAACCCCGCGACGGACTCAGCGCTGTCCCGGCGTTCCACGGCGAGCCCCACATCAGAGAGCGGCCCGAGGAGCACGGTCAGGGTTCGACCTTCCGCCCAGGTGGCGAGCCGGCGCCGGTCGATGCTCGGCACCCGGCCTGCCTCGTGCGCGGAACTCACGGCCCGGCAGAGCGCGGCATAGCCGCGGCCGTCGCCGCCGTGGGCGAGCAGGGTCACCCGGCCGAGCGGCCGGTGCTCATCATCGTGAACGGCCAGGTCCGCGCCGAGGCCCGCCCGGATCCCGGCGGCCGCGCACGCCCGCACGTGTTTGACCGCCCCGTACAGCCCGTCCCGGTCGGTGAGGGCGAGGAAGTCCGCGCCGGCGGCGGCCGCCTGGTCGACGAGGGCCTCGGGCATGGTTACGCCGTAGTGCGGGGAGTATGCGGAGACGACGTGGAGGTGCGGGAAGCTCTGTTGCATCCGTGCCTCCAACCCCTGCTATCGAACGTTTATTCGATATGGGGAGTGTAGGTCTGGGCTCTGACACTGACAAGACCTGCCCGCCGCGTCCTTGGTTCAGATCTGTGCTGTGCGCCGAGCAGCGCATCCGGCTCGTCCGCAGCCACCGGTCTGCTGAGCACGGGCGAGCTGTCTCGCAACTGGCTAGCAACGCACCAAACTCGTCAGACGCGGAGTACTGTTCCGTACCGGCTCGCTTCCCCGAAGGGGGGAGACAAACCGAGGCTCTTTGCGTTGCGGCGTGGATAGGCTGCGGGAATGAGCAGTCGACCGCGTCACCGTGCCCCCGCTTCGATCGGTGCAGCCGCACTCGTTATTGCTCTAGCCGGGTGCTCCAGCGGCGGCAATCCGGAGAGCGTCTGCACGGATGCGATCGCCGAGCGCATGGGCGCGGTCTTCACCGACGTTCAGATCACAGAGAACATCGAGACGCCGGTTGCCGCCGATATACAGGGCACGTACGCCGGCGGTGGGGGGTTCGCGTGCGGTTTGTCGCTCCACCCGCTAACGCTCGAGCAGGCGCTCGTGTTTCCGTTTGACGGCCCCACGATCACAGTCGAGCCGTGATTTAGGGCTGGAACGAATCCATGCCCGTGCACGCCGGAGTCGCTTCATAGCCGCCGCAATATATTTCGAGCGTCATCCTGTCGAGATATGCACCGCCTGTCAGACCGTAAACGAACGGGTGCTTGACACCTCCGGCGTAGAGGTCTGCGGGGCTCTCGCACGCACTAAACAGGGGATCTAACGCTGCGGTAAACGCGGATTCGTCGTCCTCAAGGTCGCTGTTGTACATGCTGTGCAGATCGGCTTCCGCCTTTGAGAAGGCAGAATCGCAAGTTGCGGTCAGCTCATGTGCGGCCGCCGACTCTGCCGCTGCGGGCGGCGGAGCCTGCCCTGCAGGCACGGCAACTCCGGCGGTCTCGTTAGCGCAGCCCGTCATAGCCAGCAGCAACAGTAGAGCGGCCGCTGGCGCGGCGATATGGATCTTCATGTTGTCCCCCAAATTGTCATTCGTGGCCAGCCTAGAGTCATGACGGCAACGCAACTCGCTTCACCACGCGCTGGCATCAGCCGGTCGTGCGCCCCTGAAATGGGCGTCGCCGGGCTGCCAACGCTACAACCCTCAGCAGTCATTAATGCCCCATACGTGGGGGGCATAACGCTATCCACACGCGTGGCGGCGACAGCTCGAGGTGGCCGATGCAGCCAGCCCACCGAGCTGCCCGACCCTGGTGCCCGACTGTGCAGGTCGGCGCACGTGACTTTGTTGCTTTTCGTCTGGGGGATTGTTCACTGCGTGCTGTCGGCGTCAAGCCGTCGTCACAGTTTCGGCAAAAACTTCTTCCCCCGCTGCGCTCCTCCATAACTTTTGGCCTGCAACCGTTCCTTGGGGCTTGACCCCGACAGCACTCCATGAGGGCGGAAAAACCGCCGAAAGGCAAAAAAATTTGGAGGAGAGAAAATGCTTGAACACACACAGACCCCCGCACACACGATCACTCCCGCCGACGTTGAGCGGAAGATATTCCACCTCACCAGCTCGATCCGCAGGCGCGAACGCCTCTTGACCTGGGACGGATACGCCACACCCCACACTCCCGAGCGCCCCGCAGTTGTTGCCGCGCGAACTGCCGACCAGTTCGCCCGGATTGACGAACTCCGGACCCGGCTAGCCCACTGGGTAGCCATCCAGGCCGACCAGGCCACCACCGCACAGAGCAACTAGGGAGATACGAACATGACGGATTACATCAGCACCAAGGACACCGCCAAGTTGGTTCGGGTGGCGCTCAAGAACGCGTTTCCCGGCGTGAAGTTCAGCGTCCGGATGAGCACCGGCACCGCGTCCGCATGGATGAACGTGTCATGGAGCGACGGACCCACCGACCGCGAGGTAAGCGCAGTGACCAGCCAGTACGAGGGCCGCAAGTTCAACGGCATGACCGACGGGTACGACGACCAACGGTCCGCGCTCGTCGCGTTCGACGGCGAGGACATGCCCCGGGTCGTGCGGTACTCCTGCGACGGGATCAACACCCACCGCGACTACACGGCCGCCGGATACCGGGTCGCACAGCACCTCATCAGCACCGACAGCGACCACAAAGACCTCGTCGTATTCACCCCCGAGGGCGAACCCATCAACAATGCCGCCGTGCCCCACGGGATCTACGTCGCCGGGCACTTCCACGATTACATCTACAGCCCCGTGCACATCGCCCAGGTCATCCTGCACCGAGTCAACCTCTGCACCGTCACCGCGCCCACCCGATAGACCAGGACAACCAGCAATGAACACAACCAGCATCGACACCGCCGCAGCCGCGCGCTTCGTCGACGTGTTCGCGGCCGCAGACTTCGCGGGCGACGTCGGCCCACGGATGAGCTGCACCGAAGTCGACGCCCTCGCCGGGATGCTCCGAACCGTCGGAGCCGACACCGCCGCCGACACCTGGGTATCCGCACACGCCGAAGAAGACCAAGAAGGAGACAGCCACCACCAAGCCTGATCACCCAAACGCCCCCCTTGACGACAATCTAGGGGGGCATTTGAACACCCCAGCAACTCACCAACCGGAGCAATCACAGACGACGGTTGCGGCCGATTCTGATGCGCGGACGGCGTCGGTTGTAGCGGCGCCGTCCCGGAACCTGGCCACGATGAGACATCGGGCGAACTCTGCGCGCACACAAGGAGGCGGACCGCTCAGCATTCTCCGGCGAGCCTCCGGCGGGACCGACAGGACCTAGCCACTCCAGCGAAAAGAGCCAAACCAGACAGGTCACCGGCCGCATCGAGAGCTCAATGGCTTCAGCGGGTAGGAGTCTTCTTGACGTCGCGCAGCGCCAGACCGAGGCGGCCGGCTACTTCTGCCTTGGGGGTTCCAAGCTCGAGCATGGAGGCGATGACAGCCGCCGCTGATGTGCGGGCGGCCGTGCTCTGCTTCGCTGCGCGTTCCTGGATGGCCGCGATCTCGGCCTGGGCGGTCGCGTCGATCTCGTCGAGGGAGTCCGTGGCGACGAAGTAGTCGGTGGCGAGCTGCTCGAGCTTGTCTTCCTTCGCGCGGAACTCTGCCGCTTTCTCGCGTGCGCGAGAGCGGGCGGCAGTCTGCTTCGCAGACTTGCGTACATCGGCCATGGGTGTACCCCTTTCGTGGGTGAAGAACCATTATGCGGGAGTCCCACGCGCATGCTCGTCCGCAAAAACCAACGCCAGGGATCATGCGCGCTTGCGCAAGGAGGCGAGCGTTCAGTTGCGAGCTGTGCACTGCCTGGTTCGGTCATCTCGAGAGCCCCTACCTGCAGTCACCCATCGGTCTCAGCCTCAACATCCGAGCATCCCAATCTTCGATCGTGACCACCCTGCATCCTCATTCTTCGTACAAGTATTTGTCACACCTCTGGCATTAGTAATGAACGAGGTAAAGTGAGCGGGTGATGACTATGCATATCCTCTCTGCGGGAGACGGGTATGTGTACTACACCAAGGAGGTCGCGACCGGTGATGCGAAGCGTGAGAGCGGCCGTGAGCTGGGCGATTACTACACCGAGGATGGCAACCCTCCCGGTGTCTGGGTCGGTGGGGGACTGGCCGCACTCGGCGTCTCCGGCGTCGTCACTGAGGAGCAGATGAAGGCCCTCTACGGTGAGGGTCTGCACCCCGACGCCGAACGAATCATTGCTGACGCGCAGGCCCAGGGTAAGACCGTGGGGGAGGCCACGAAGGCCGCCAAGCTTGGACGCTCCTACTACGGCTACAGCACCGACGGCACGGACCTGTCCGCGAAGATCGCCGCCGGCTACACCGACTTCACCCAGGCGAACGGGCGCGAGCCGAACGTCGCCGACCGGCGTGCGATCCGCACCCGTGAAGGTGACCTGGCGTTCCGCGACGCGAAGGGCCGGCCGCCGGCGGACAAGGACGAGCTGGGCCGGTTCATCACCGCGGCGACGCGTCCGACGCAGCAAGCGGTCGCCGGTTTCGACCTGGTCTTCTCGCCCACGAAGAGCGTGTCCGTGCTCTGGGGTCTCGGCGACGAGGACACCCGGAAGACGATTGAAGATGCCCAGGCGGTCGCGATCCTGGACACTGTGTCGTACCTCGAGCGGGAAGCGATCGCGACCCGTGCCGGCACGAACGGGGTCGCACAGATCGACGTCGAGGGCGGCCTCATTGCGACGCGTTTCCGTCACTATGACTCCCGCAATGGTGACCCGCAGTTGCACGATCACCTGGTCGTGGCGAACAAGGTCAAGGGTGTCGATGGGAAGTGGCGCACGATCGATTCCAAGCTCCTGCACCGTCAGGGTGTGGCCGCGTCCGAGTTCTACAACCAACGCGTCATGGACGAAGTCACCACCCGCCTGGGCCTGTCCACGGAGCTGCGGGAAGTCACCCCGGGCAAGCGGCCTGTGGTCGAGATCGCCGGTGTCGACGAGCGCCTCACCGGGGTGTTCTCGACCCGGTCCGCGGACATCAAGAAGGTCGTCGGCCAGCTCGAGAAGGACTACCGGGCCACCCACGGGCGCAGCCCGGACGCGGTCGCCCGGATCAAGCTCGCGCAGCAGGCCACCCTGGAGACCCGCCCCGCTAAAGCCCACGCCCGCTCCCTCGCCGGCCTCCGCACCGAGTGGGCCATCAAGGCCGCCGAACGCGTCGGCACCGTCACCGTCACCAACCTCCTCAAGGACGCCCGCACCGCCGCACCGGCCCTGGGTAGCAGGCCGGGGGAGCCGCGGGTGGTGGATGTGGACCGGGCTGCGCGCGAGGTCGTGGCGACGGTGTCGGAGCATCACGCGGTCTGGGGTCCGCACATGATCGAGGCCGAAGCCCGCCGCTGGGTCCAGAAGGAAACCAGCCTCGGCCCCGTCCCCGAAGGAACCGTCGAACAGATCACCCGGCGTGCCCTGGAGACGGACTCGATCGGCGTGACCCCGCCCGCCCCGCACGGTTCCTTCGAGCCCCTGACCCGCCGGGACGGGTCGAGCATCTACGAGCACAAGGGCCGCATGCTCTTCACCTCCACCGGCCTCCTCGCCGCCGAAGACACCCTCCTCGTCGCTGGCCGCACCCGAACGATCGCCCCGATCACGGTGGCCGAGTTCGACCGCACCGCCGCCCGTCACACCGGACCGTTGGATGCCGGGCAGCGGGCGCTGGCGCGCGAGTTCACAACCTCCGGCACGCTCCTCGTTGTCGCGACCGGGCCCGCCGGCGCGGGGAAAACCACCGCCCTCGCGTTGGCCGCCCGCGCCACCGAGCAGGCCGGTGGCCGCCTGATCGGATTGGCCCCGTCGGCGACGGCGGCCGCCGTGTTCCGCGACGCCGTCGAGGTCCCGGCGGCCACGATCCACTCCTTCGTCCGCGCCTACGACACCCACGGGGACGCCACCTCCGAGAGTCGCCACCCGGAGGAGTTGAAGCTGCGTGCGGGGGACATCATCGTCGTCGACGAGGCCGGCATGGCCGGCACCCTGAACTTGGCGAAGGTCACCAGCATTGCTGAGCGGCACGGGGCGCACGTGCGCCTGATCGGTGACGACCGGCAGCTCGCCGCCGTCGAGTCCGGTGGGGCGCTGCGCCTCCTGGAACGCGAAGTCGGTTCCGTCAAGCTTGAGGAGATCCACCGGTTCACGTCCCCGGCCGAAGCCGAAGCGACCCGGCAGCTGCGCGACCCGGCCACGGTGGGGGACCCGTTCCGCTGGTACGTAGACAACGACCGGGTCACCGGTGGCGGCATCGACCGGATGACCGACCATGTCTTCGCCGCCTGGCAGCACGACGACGAAGCCGGCAAGAACGCCGTCATGCTCGCCCAACAAAACGTGACCGTCACCGACCTCAACACGAGGGCCCAGGCCTACCGGATGGGCTCCGGCCTCGTCTCGGGCAAGAAGTCCTCGCAGCTGCGCGACGGATTGGCCGCGTATCAGGGCGACCGCATCGTGACCCGGCTGAACGACGCCTCTCTCCGCACCGGGCGGGGAACCGACCGGGTCAAGAACGGTGACGTCTGGATCGTGGGGAAGGTGCAAGCCGACGGGGCGTTGACTGTCACCCATGCCGGGCACGGCGGCCGCATCACCCTGCCCGCTGAGTACGTGCAGAACAACGTCGAACTCGGCTACGCGTCGACCATTCACCGGGCTCAGGGCATGACCGCGGACACCGCCCACGTCCTCGCCGACTCCTCCACCTCCCGCGAACTCGTCTACGTCGGGTTGACCCGCGGGAAGGAAGCAAACCACCTCTACGTCGAGACCGAAGATGCCCAGCCCATGAGCGACGTCCTGGCCACCATTGCCGGCCACAGCGACGGGATGCTCTCCGCCACCGAAACCATCCGTGCCGAACAAGCCCGCGTCGATGACCTGGTCACCCTCATCGACCAATACGGCGACGTCGCCGAACGCTCCAACACCGTCCGCTTCACCCAACTCGTGGGCCACACCCTCGACGAGCAGGACGCCCGGAACCTCACCAGCTCCGAGAGCTGGGGAGCCGTCACCGCCGCCCTCACCCGCGCCGAAAGCCAAGGCCTCGACCCGGCCAGCGTGCTGCGGGAATCATGGAACGAACGAGAACGCGGCACCGCCGACGACGTCGGCGCCGTCCTCTCCCACCGGATGGAACGACGCATCGAAACAGCCCCCGCCGACCAGACGCCGGCAGCGGGGGAGCGGCCGGCAGTACCGGCGTGGATCGCCGATCGCAGGGCGCTCGACGCCGCCGGCACCGACCTCGCATGGCGCGACCACCTGGCCGAACGGTACGAGTACTTGGCGGTGCGCCTCGAGGAACGCGGCACGGCGATCGCCGCCGAGCAGCCTGAGTGGGCGCAGCAGCTCGGAGACATCCCGGTCGAGGGCAGTCGGCGTGAGGAGTGGGTGCGCCTCGCTGCCGAAGTTGACGTGTTCCGCGACCGGTACAAGGTCGACCCCACTCAAACGCAGGCCATCCCTGAGGCCTACCGTGAGCGCACGGTTGGTGCGGAACTCGCGGCACGCGTGGCAGCCCTGCAGGTGCAGCAGGCTCAGGGCAACCAGCCGAGGGAGACCAGCCGGCAGAGGCCCGCTACCGCGCTCGACGTAATGCGAGCCGCGAGCCGGGTCACGGCCGACCGGCAGCGGGAAGCGCAGCGCGCCGCCGGCCTCACCGTCAAGGCACGGCAGACGACTCGTGGCGACCAGGCGACACAGCCCGAGGACACGCGCACCCGCGACAACGGCCGCGAACGGTAAAACACCTTCTGACGTTTCGCCCTGGGGTGTTGTGAGGCCGACGCAGTGTCCTGGTCCGTTGCCGGCAATGACGCCTGGCTAGGGAGGATTCACCCTGCTCAGGTGCCATCTCCGCGCGGCCAACCGACGGCCCTCAATATGCTGGGCACATGATCATGGCTTCGACAGACCCTGCAGTAACGAATTTTTGGGCGCCCGTTGCCCAGATCGTACCTGTGCTCGCGCTTGCGCTGGTCATCGAAGCTCGTCGGTATGCCGTCCATTGGCCTGAGGCGACACTCAGGACCCGGCGATGGCAAAGCGTCTACCTACTCCTCGTCGCATTCATCTTCCTGAGTATTGAGACTTGGGCACTGATAGCAATGCAGACGGGAAACTCATACCCGGTTCTTCTTTCAGTAACTCCATATCTTCTAATCCTTGCTTTCGGCGCTCTGTCGTATCTTCCAATCGCTTCGTTCACGGGTTTGGTGAACGCTGACGTTGGAGACTTCCTCGAGAAAGCTGCTCCTTGGTCCAAGTGGCGGCGCGCACTCCGGAGATTCGATAAGAAGGTCAGCCTCTTAGAGAAGGACATGAACGAATTAGCCGGAGACCTCGACCTCGACATCGAGCGAGACCTGTCAACGATCCAGGAGCACGAGCAGTTTGCTTTGCAGGCAGAGGCACTTCTGCAACAAGTGTCAATGCTAGGTTCTGACCCCGGAGAGGGAAACAGGCTGCCGGAAGGCGCTCTCGACGCGGGGATCTCTAGTCTTCATGCCTCGCGGGGGAAGAGTTGGGCCGCCGTGGAAAAGACACGCGAGAGGCTGACCGTGTCCTACCGGCTGAGGGATGCCGCGCCGGAACACGTTGCACAGGTCAGAGTGCTGAGGCGCGACGTGGAGGAGATGAAATCTCGCAAGCCCACCCCCGCCGATCACGAGCGCTACGAGCGCCTGGTCAGGCGCCTCGCTTTCCTTGCATCTGAACCAGCCTTCCCCGAGAGCATGGTCGACAGAGGCGCCCCCAAGTAGGCGCAACTGGGCACGGGTCACCACGCCATCTCGGGTTTTAAGCAGTGGTGTTCGCCTTTCGCCATTTGAACACAGAGGAAGTCATTCGAGCGAACGGCGTCGAGGACCGGTGATGGCCGGGGCCTAGGTAGGCTTTGCAGATGTTTGAGATCGTGAAATATGCAGGTCAGGGCGGCCGTGACCGCTTCGATTGTGGCAAGCCTGAGCTCAATACTTGGCTTCAAACTCAGACCTCACAGCAGCAGAAGAGAGACAACGCAGTCACCTTCGTTGCGCTCGACCCAAGCGACCAACGCGTTGTCGGCTACTACGCTTCGCGCTCCTACCAGCTTGATGTCGATCATGCCGCCCGTGCATACGGCGTCGGAAAGAAAACCTACCCGGTGCCAGCACTCCTCTTGGCAAAGCTGGCTGTCTGCGGGTCGGTGCAGAAAAAGGGTCTAGGCGAGCAGCTCCTCGTGCATGCCCTCAAGAACTTCGCGGAAATCGCCGAGAAGACCGGGGTTGAGGTGATCGTTGTCCACGCCATCGATAAGGATGCTGCAGCATTCTATGGGCGCTACGGCTTCATCACTTTTGAGTCACATGACTTACATCTGTTTCTTCCGATGAAGACAATTCGCAAGCTATACCCGGTTGAAACTGGTGTCTAACGTACGTACAATGAACGTACAAGCAAATCAGCAATAACACCAACAACCCGCAAATACCAAGCAAGAGCTTCAGCAAACGCCAAAAACACGCCAACGCGAAGCTCCTCGATACAGAATCGAAGAGATCATGAGCGCAACACCATCCAGATCCGAACGACTGAGCATGCGCGTAGCGCCAGATGCACTCAGCCAGATCCGTGAAGCTGCCGCGCTTCAAGGTCAGGACGTTACGTCATTTGTGATCGGTGCCGCAGCGTCGAGCGCACGCAAGGTGATTATTGAAGACCGCTACCTGAAGCTGACCCCTCAAGAGGTCAATCAACTTGAGTCGGTTCTGAACGCGGACATCGAGCCTTCCAAGCGGCTCAAAGAAGCTGTACGCAAATCACAGCACGCCAACGCCTAATCTGCGCCAAGTGCACAATGGGCAGGCTTGGATCCGGCGTTTTGGCTGGAGAAATCGTCTATCTCGCATTTCGCTGGGGGTGCTGTCGTTCTAGCGGTCGTACGGTCGTACCCGCCCTTAGTGCAGCTGGGTAGGCAGCATCCGTTACTCGGACCTCGGTTACCGGCGTAGTCGTCACCGCCGTGTTCGAAGTGGTCTTGCCGGTGCTGAACTCGCCGCGGTTCGCTGAAAGCCGATGGCGTGTGCGGCTCCAGGCGGAACAATTATCGGGGGAGTCCTATTCTGCAAATCCTGCAATAGGTGCATTACGAGCTGACATAATAACCATTATCGGTCATATTGGGTGGGATATGGCTTGGGATATCTAGTGTCACTGGAACTGGTATGGAGGTAGGCTTTATACATGTCACTAACCACTCCCGGACTGCGAGCATACGAGATTTCCATTCGTTCGGATGTTGCGGAACTTGTCGGCCAGCTGCGCGAGATCCTGGGCGCCCAGCTGGTTGCTTATCTGGGTTCCGTCACGGAAACCCGCGCCGTACGGCAGTGGGCCGATGGTGTCCGAAAGCCACCGGCCGAGGTCACGCGCCGGCTGAGGCTCGCGTACCAGGTCGCCGGGCTGCTCACCGAGCGGGACCAGCCTCGTGTGGTTCAGGCCTGGTTCCAAGGGATGAACCCCCAGCTCGAAGACATCGCGCCGGCACGACTCATCCGCGAAGGCAATCCGGACGAAGTTGGCCCACGCGTGCTGGCCGCTGCTCGCGCGTTCGCCGCCGTCGGATAGTGGACAACACGCCGGACAGAGCCGATCGCATGGCCGTCCGCCCCGACCCCGGCGAGGTCTGGCGCATCGGGTACGGGCCGGCTCCCTGGAACTGGGTTGATTGGGCACACGCCATCAACGGCCGATTCAACGGGCGCTGGGACTCGCTCGACTCGGCCTACCGTACGATCTACGCGGGGTCGAGCCTGTTCGCCTGTCTCGTCGAAGTCCTCGCGCGCTTCCGCCCTGACCCGATACTCCAAACCGACATGGGCGGCATCCGCGTCGATGAAGCCGATGCCTCCCTCTATGCGTCCGTACCCGTCGGCATAGTCGACGAGTCCTGGCTCAGCGTCCGTCAGGCCTCCCGCGCAAACTTAAGCGGCAGATACTGCGACGTCGCAGACTCCGCAACGATCGCTGCACTTCGCCCCGCTTTCGGCGCACTCGCAGTTGGCTTTGGATTGGCTGATTTCGACTCGTCGGCACTTCAGAACAGCGAACCACGTGAGCTCACCCAGCGCGTCGGCCGCGAGATCTACGAGATGTCAAACGACGACGGACAGCCCTTGTTCGATGGCGTTCGGTTCCTTTCTCGACACGGCAACGATCTGGAACTGTGGACTATTTTTGAGCGGTCGACTGATGGCGCGTTCAGCGCGCAGCTGAGCAATATCGTTGTTGGTGACCTTCGCCCTGGTGACCCATATGTGGAGGCAGCGATGCGGCTCCACGGTCTGAGCTGGGGATAACAGCAGCCCGCGCAGATCCAATTGCTGCCCCGTTTGACGCTCGCGACTACGAATCCCTTCCGGGCGGGGTTTACGCGACGGCTCCTTCGGCACAAGTCCCCGGATCCTATTCTTTGCGCCGGCGTGTGGTCAAGGTCCGGCGTGCGGGCAGGCTAGGGACCTCGNTGCGGGCAGGCTAGGGACCTCGGCAGATCAGCGTCTGTTGCGCGCGTCGGCGATTGTCCAACGCTGGCCGGTGGTTAGCATGTCGCTATGGCTGGCGCAGTGAGGTTCTGAGTATGTGGCTTGGGGAAGAATTCTGGGGTGAGCAAGGACGCATAGCCAGGATCCAAGCTGGTCCGTGGGCCGGTCGCCACGCCTATATCTATCCGGAACATCAGGACGACTGGTGGGTCATGGTGATTGACCCTTCTCCCGAACCAGGCGTCCCGGGGGACAACTACATTGACGACGGCAGTTACCTCGAAGAACTGGCGCGT
>NZ_SOGK01000049.1:0-20263 GCF_004564305.1 Cryobacterium sp. TMT3-29-2 | reverse complement strand
CTCCCCGCAGTGCTCGGTGAGCCAGGGCGGTAGCCGTGCACGAAGCCATGAGACTCAACGTCCGCGAAGTGATGAGATTTAGTGTCCACGATGTCACGAGATAACACACCAACTACGCGGACTACGGGTACCAACAGGGGCTACTCGCCAACTGGGGAATTTCAGTGAGCGCCGTCAGCACCGCACGATCTGGATCGAAACCGGCGGCACCAACATGCGCGAACACACCGCGGACAACGCGGCGTGACCCACGCCGGTGAGCGCGAGCTGAACGCTGGCGCTCACCGGCAATACCCAGTGGCGCTGAAGCCCAATATTCAGTGGCGCCCAACCGCAATAACGGGTGGCGCTCAAGGGGTCAAATACTCACCCCGACGACATTGCGGCGGGACTCGGGTGGGTAGGGCCGGGCGTGATGACCTCTTTCTGGCGAGAACGTATCCCCACAGTCAGGAGTCAGACTAGTGAGAGCCCCTTTTTTCCAATCCAACCTGCCACCCTAGACAAGTCGCAACATTCGCTAAACGAATAGAGGCCAATATGCCGCGGGTCCCAAGGAGGGGCACCTAAAGCCACAGCTCTTTCAGACAGAACCGCGTCATCGGTTGTCCGCCGCGTGCTCAATCGATGTGGGGGCTTGCCGGCCCGATACGTCCAGCATCAAGCCGTGTCACGATGACATGGACTCGTCTAAACTCTTGTCGACGAGCTGGTCAAAGACGTGGGCGCCCTTGTCATTTGCTCGCCAGATGTCATATGCGTCACCGGCCGCCTGGCGACGCCCCAACATCTGGTGGTCCGAGAGCCCCGCGAAAGATTGGATAGCGGCTCCCCAGTCGAGTGGGTCCCTGCCCTGGATTACGTCTCCACCCGCCATTTCGAGGACGTCCGACCAAGGCGTATGGTCCGAGCAGATCACAGGGCAACTGACGGAGAGCGCTTCGGCGATGACGTGACCAAAATTCTCTCCGGCGGTCGGAAACACGAAGACATCACCCTCCTCGAATATGTCCCGAACAGAGTTTGGGGAGATGGCTCCGTTCATTCTGCAAATTACGTTCGCAGGCAATTCGCCGATTAGGTCGTCACATAATCGCACATAGTCCTTATCCTCAGAATTGCCGTAGATATCAAGGACTATTGGCGAACTAGCGAGTTGGAGACTCCGGAGCAGCACGTCGAGGCCTTTCATGGGATTCAAGCGGCTAACAAACAAAATCCGTAGCGGGCCCTCGGCACGCGTGAAACCCGGCTTCCTGGCCGCGAGCGGTAGGGCCGTCTCATCTTCGCGAATGAGAACACGCGCTTTCGCACCAAAAATCGCTCGAATATCTCTCTCTTCGTTCGCTGAAGAGGCATGCCAAACGATTCGGCGGTGAAGCCCCATCGCCCGATAGATGGCCAAATAGAGACGTTTCTTTGAAGGTCGAATGGCAAGCGCTCCCTTCCCGAACTCACCTCTGGGAGCCAATAACACCCCAGCTCCTCGCCAAAATCCCAAGGTCCCCAGGACTTGGGGGAAAATCGAGAAGCGGGAATTAAAAAAACTGTTGTAATAGACGACGTCAGGTCGCTCGTCGCGCACAGCCTGCAGGCCCTGAAAGAACAGTCGAATCGACGTGGGGGTGCTGTAGTACACCTTGACCCCGTCATTTTGAATCCATGCGTTCCTCTCAACCGGAAGCGGCGTCGATTGGTGCATGTCTCTGTCTGAGGTGAATACGATCGCTCTCGTGTTTCGAGGCACCGAATCAACCAGAGCCTTCAACGTCCGAATGGGCCCACCACCCAGGACCGCAGGGGGGAATAGCGGAGCGAAAACTGCGAAATTCGTCGTGCTCATAATGATTACCCTCAATTACTAGGTCTCGGTCCAGGATTGCTGCGCACATTTAGACGGTCGTTTCTACCGATGCCACGGTGCAGAGAAGGTGGGGGTTCCTTGTTCGCGCGTCACCGTAGCCCATAGATACTGCGCGGCAGCCTCCGGGGAGATGATTGCATTCGCCCAGTTGCTCAACGCAGCGCGTGCTTCACTCGTCACGGGGCTGGAGCGCCAACGCCTGTCCAACGCTCGGGCGACCTCACTCGGCCGGCCACATCGAACAACCTCACCCTGAGACCCCGAGATGACCAAATCGGAAGACCCACAGGCGCTGCTGACGATAACTGGTGTTCCGGCCATGAGCGCTTCGCTAACTACCGCCCCCCAACCGTCGTAGCGGCTCGGCAGAACGAGTACGTCGGCGGCAGCAAGAGCGTCTCTCACTTTGTCATTCTCGAGTCGATGAACGAATTTCACCTGATCGGTGAGATTCAACCTGCGCACATCATCAACAAGGCCCTCTCTAAGAGGCCCGTCTCCAATCATCGTGAGGCACCAAGACTCTGCTCGTGCCATGGCCAGGGCTTGAATCAGTGTTCTCGGATCCTTGCGGTCGGAGAGTGTGCCAATGAAGATTATGCTCCGCCTCCCGACGGGCAATGCGATGTCGTGCCGAGGGGGTCGGTCCACGAAGTACCCGAATGAGGCTATCTTCTCTGGGTTGCACCCCAAGGAGGCAAATTGTTCCCTTGCCAAGGCCCCACAGGCAAATAGCGTGTCGACGTGGTCCCACGTGCGGCCGCGAACGGCGAACTTGAGGGCTCGCAGCCGCCCGATGAGCCCTCGGGGATCCCACGGCTCTGTGATGACGGCGATGTGCCTGTGGTGGCCCCGAGTGAGCTCTTTCATTGCTCGCCTGATTTCTGGATATGAGTTCATCCCAGAAAAAATATGCGCAGTGGCATCCCGATTGTCCTCGACAATCTTGGTCAGTTGACTTGCGGACGGCCGAACTACCAAGTTCGCGTCTCCGTAGTCAATGTTCTCCCACCCCATGGCCAACCTGTCTGCTGAGAGGCCGTCCGTCGCAACCACAAGAACGCGCTTACCAAAATGGGATGTCAGGGCACGCATAAGAGGCGCCTGATGAAGCGAAGGCATGTTCTGCCAGAATACGAGGTCATATTTTACTTGCACGATGGCTCCTGAGCGCAATCAGCGGGAGGAGTTCTGCTGTTGTCTGCGCGATGTAATGCAGCGTCCTTGGCTGAGGTCTCGAATAACGTTCCCGTCGCGGGGACTAGCACTGACACGGGTACCGCTGCAAGCGTCATCGGTCTTCGCTACTCCCAGCGAACCGCTCCAAGCCTGCGTACTCTTCGCGGCTAAGTAGCCTCGTAAGGGCCCGTGGAAAAAGTGACCGTGCCGTCAACGACACCTTGCCATCACTTCCGGACACCCGCACGAATGTTGTGGGTAGCCGCAGTGGAACGAATGAAATTGACCGCTCGTCGAGACGTATCCGACACCTCGTAGCCGTTCGGCATTGCGCAGGCTTGCTGATTTCCCGACTCTGCCAAGACCATTTCGACAGAGTCCAAGATCGCTTCCCGAGTGACACCGGGTGTGATGATCACGCCGGCATCCAAGGCCTCAGGGCGTTCGATGGAGTCCCTCAGAGTAACCGCCGGAAAGCCAAGAATGCTGGCCTCCTCGCTGATCGTTCCGCTGTCGGAAAGCACGAGCCTGGCCGACATCTGTAGTTTGATGTAATCGTTGAAGCCAAACGGAGGATGAAATCTGATCCCAGCTTTAAGCGCTGCGGGAACCTTCTCGAGTCTTTTCCGCGTCCGTGGGTGCGTGGACACTAGGACCGGAAGCCCGTAAGCCTCGCTGAGCGCCGAAAGCGCCGCTAACACGGACTCAAGTCGGGCGGGCTCGTCAACGTTCTCCTCCCGGTGGAGACTTACAAGGAAGTATTGCCCCGCGACCAAGTTTTGCCGTTCCACCACATCACTGGCCGCAATGGCCTCGGCATTGCCGTCTAGCACCTCTCGCATCGGAGAACCGGTGAGCAGAATCCGGGACGGGTGTATGCCTTCAGCCAAGAGATTTCGACGGGCGTGCTCGGTGTAGACGAGGTTATAGTCAGCGATGTGGTCTACGAGCCTGCGATTCGTTTCCTCAGGAACGTTCTCATCAAAGCAGCGATTCCCAGCCTCCATGTGGTAAACGGGGATTCGCATCCGCTTGGCCATCAGTGCCGAAATGCAGCTATTCGTATCACCCAGGATCAACACGGCATCGGGTTTCTCCAGCACCAGAACTTCCTCGATCTTGGCAAGGATAGAGCCAAGCACCTTGCCCAACGAAGAGGTGTCAGCTTCCAAGAAATGGTCCGGCCGACGGAGACCAAGGTCCTCGAAAAAGACCTCATTGAGTTCGTGATCGTAGTTTTGTCCGGTATGAACCAGGACATGGTCGGTGAACCGGTCAAGTCGCTTCATGGTGGGAGCGAGACGGATGATTTCGGGTCTCGTTCCAACAACAGTTAGGACTTTCAGTCGCGGGTTCATTTGTGCACAGCCTCTTCAATCGTGTCGGGTGCTCGTGGGTTGAAAATGTCATTCGTCCAGAAAGATGTGTACAGGAGGTCGGCCCCCGTGTTCGTGATCTTGTGTGACCACATGGTCGGCATGTCTACCGCCACAGGCGCATCGCCTGTCACCTCGAACTCGAAAACGTCGTCAGTGAAAAGCCTGCGCAGGGCAATCACTGCGGAACCGGACAGGACAGTGAATCGCTCGATCTTGCGTCGGTGAAAATGATCACCCCGGCTGATGCCGTGTTCCGTGGTCGAAAATGACGATTGGCCGCAACCGCCATGGGACCGAATGATCTCAAAGAACGAACCACGCGCGTCTGAGTGGCGGGTCAGCTTGACGGGAGCCTGCTCGGGAAAGGAATAAGAACGGTAGGTGTTGAAGAGGTCACGGTCGAATTTCGCGGCGACATCGGGGATCTCACCGCGTCGGTAGACCGCATCGATCCTGGCCAGACGACCCAGTAGCCCGGACACTGTCTCGTGCGCTTCCAGCTCTCGGCAGGCCCCCGGGTCGACAGCCCCCAACAGCAGGTCTGCGGCGTCCTGCGCGTGCAGAAGAGTTAGTGCTTTGTCATCATTCACCGACGGCGTCTGCCCTTGAGCCAGCATGTGGCTAAACGTTGCGGTCACGGCGTTGTAGAACGGGCGTCCATGTTCACCGAAAAGGTTGGGGAGCAGCACGTCCTGGAAGTCCGAGCCCACTTGCTCCGCCGCCGCCCGGAGAATGTCCGCGGCCGCAGCTTTCGCCTTCCCGTACACGCTTCCGTTCGTGGCCTGCGACGAATTCGCATACACGATGACTGCGGGGGGAGCTTCTGCCCGCACGATGGCCTGAGCAAGCTGACTGGCGAATCGCCTGTTTTCTTCGCTCACTTCGGTATCAGAGCCACGATTGACGCCAGCGAGGTGAATCAGGCGCGTCGATCCCGACATAGCCGCGGCCGCCTCAACAACATCGAAGGCGTCGCCCACCGGGATGGTCGCGGCTTCCTGCCCGAACTCTTGAAGGGCCGCGCGGATGTGCCATCCGAGAAAGCCATGGGCCCCGGTGAGCGCAACGTTTTTCACCATCTAGACAGCCTGCTCAAAGCGAATTCCCGCGGAGGCGAGTTCCGCTCGCACCTCAGGCAGAGTCAGAAGGAGAGCCTGAACCTCACGCAGACTCATACGGGACACTGTGTGAGAGTCGTAGTCTTCATACTGCGCCTGGGCGAGGTCACCCTGCTCGACGTAGATGCTGTAGTTCAGGTCCCGGTTGTCGGCATGAATGCGGAAGTAGTCCCCCATGTCCTGGGCGCGCGCCAGTTCCTCGCGACTCGCGAGCGCCTCGGATAGCTTCTCCGCATGGCGGGTTCCGATGACTTCCACTCTGGCGGAAGACTCAAAGAGGAGAATCATCGCTTGCGCAAGGTCGCCCATAGTGCAGGACTTCGCCTTTCGGATGAAAAGGTCTCCCTGGAGCGCATGGTGGAAGGCGTACTCGACCAGGTCTACGGAGTCAGCGAGGGACATCATGAACCGTGTCATGTCGGGGTTCGTGACAGTGAGATTCTTTCCAGCCTTAAGCTGCCTGATGAACAAGGGAATGACCGATCCACGCGAATACATGACATTGCCATAGCGCACGCACGAAACGGTCGTTTCGGCATTGGGGTTGTTCAGCCCGTAAGACTGCGCAACTTTCTCCATCATGGCTTTGCTCATCCCCATGGCGTTGACCGGATAGACGGCCTTGTCCGTGCTCAGGCAGACGACCGACTTCACGCCGGCGCGATCAGCAGCCCTCACGACATTCTCGCTTCCAAGAACGTTCGTGCGTACAGCTTCCATTGGGAAGAACTCACACGAGGGGACCTGCTTGAGCGCTGCGGCATGAAATACGTAATCCACGTCGCGGACGGCCCTCTCCACGCTTAGATAATCGCGGATATCACCAACATAGAAACGCACTCGAGGATCAGCGATCTCGTGGCGCATGAGGTCTTGCTTCGCCTCGTCTCGGCTGAGAATGCGAATCTCTGCGACGTCACGTGTCAGGAGCTGGTCGGTCACCGTGTGTCCGAATGAGCCTGTACCGCCCGTAATCAGGACGCGCTTTCCCTCGTAGTGGTTCTGGTTATTACTCATTGATTACTCCCAATAATGCTTCAACGATGTTGTTCGCCGCGACTTTCGCGGATAGGTTCCGGTCATAGAAATTTCGACCATTCACGGCCATGGTCTGACGCGCCTGAGGAGAAAGATCGGCCATAATTTCGATCAGGTGCGCGAGTCCGTCGGCGTCGCCTGGTGGGATGATCAACGCCGCTCCCGAAGAGGCCAGAAGCTCGGCGCCGTCACCGGAAATCTGGCCAATTATCGGTACTTCAGACGCAAGGAGGGATGCAATCTTGCTCGGCGTGGTGTGCCTGAGGAAAGCGGAGCCAGCCAAAGATACAAATTGGGCGTCTGCGCCTGCCATCATCTGGGGCACCAACTCTTTTGAAACCCGGCCAAGGAAATCGACATTCGTGAGGCCTCGATTCACGGCGTCGCGTTCAAGTCGTTCACGGGCGATTCCATCTCCCACAATCACGATGCGAACCTCCGGACGGCGCTTCAATATTCTTCCGGCATCGAGCAACGTCTCCAGACCCTGCACATCACCGATAGCGCCGACGTACATGAGTGTGAACACACGCAGTTCAGTTCCGACTATTCGCTGCGCGCGCAACTCGGAGACGGGCCGAAAGAGAGACTCATCGGTCGGATTAGGAACGTAAACAATCTTCGATGGAGAAATGCCCGGATTACGCTGCAAAATCAGCTCGCGAACACTTGGAGAGATCACGCCAACAACTGCCGAACGGTTCTCAGTTACGCGGACGATTCTCCTGATTAGCGCTGCTGCCCCTGAACCAACCGCGCCGCCAGGAAACATGCCACTCTCTATCAGAGAGTCCGGCCACAGGTCCTGAACGTGGAGAAAATAGGGCACTCGCCCGCACCTGGTGTGTTTCAGCAAAGGCGCACTGATTGTCACCGGTGAGTTGTAGGCCCAGACCGCGTCAACGTTCCGTAACGCGGAACCCGCGAAGACAGTCGCCGAGGCAGCGAAACTCGCATAGTTGAGAATGCGCCCCGCGGCTGAAGCCGTGTGATTCGGATAAAGAGGGACACGCGTGAGCGCGGCCCCATCCTCTACCGTGCTTCGGCCAACTCTCTGACGGTATCCGGGATAGATCTTGCCGTCGGGGTAGTTAGGGAAGCCGGTCAGGACACTCACCTGGTGGCCGGCTCGCGTGAACTCACGCGAAAACACTCCTGGAATTGCGGCGGGACCAGGCTCAGGATCAAACCACTGGGACAGAACACCGATTTTCATTTGACGCGCTCCGGCAAGACCCCGAACACGTCCGTGAGGTAGGAATTCCCTTCAAGACCAACTGACCGCGCCCAAGCAGCATTTTGGTCCTGGCCGAGCCACATGAGCTCCACTCGACGCACAAGTCCTCTGACCGGCGGTGCAACAGTGCCGACCGAGTAGCCGATGCCAATCAACGCTCTACACAACGTCAGCGGCAAACGCCTGGGCGCTCTTCCGCCGGCCAGTTCGAGCACGGATGAGGTCGTCATGCCCTCCCACGGTTGTAGGACGATGGTCGGAACGCGGTCCTGGTGAGCGCCGACCCGCGCCACAAACGTCACCAGACCTCTGACGGAACTGACGACTGTCGGGCGGTCACCGGGCATCGCGACAGAGGCTGCTGCTGATTGTGCAAGACGGCGGAGGCGGCCCGTCGTCGCCCTCCCAGGCCCTTGAACGGACGTGGCACGGAGAATCACAATTTCGGGAGACTCGCCATGCCCTGCATCACCGACTCCGGCCAGCAGCAAAGCTTCACCCAATGCTTTGGACTTCGAGTATGGCGAAAAGGGTTCCGTGGCGGGCGTCTCGTCCAGCACCATTCGCCGCCCCTGAACGGCTGCCGAACTGAGGTGAATCAGCCGCTGCACACCTGCGAGATTGGCGGCTTGGTAAATGACTGCGGGAAGAAGAGCGTTGGCCCCGAAGAGAGCCTCGCTTGCGGCGGCGCCCGGGGAGGCGAGACCAGCCGCGTTCACAACGACGTCGGCACGGAGCATGCTGGCCGAGAGCGTCGCGATGGCTTGAGAATGGTCCTTCAACAAGGAGAGAGCCTCCTCAGGTGTTGCATTTGCCGCCAGGCGGAGTCGAGGTGCAGTCAGGCTTTCAGCTCGAAAGCCGCGCGACTGCAACTCCTCGATAAGCGCAGAACCAATGAAACCCGTGCCCCCGACAACTGCCCAGCGAGCCGGCGCCGAATGCGATGGACCGGGTGCCTCAGGAGTCTTCCGTGGCGAGCTCGTGTCGGAAGTCTCAGGCTTTCTGCCTCTCGCGGACAGCAGTCCAGGCAGAGACAAATACACCGCAGCGACGAGGCCGATCCCTACTGCTGCCACAGCAGTCAAAGCCCCGGAGCCGTCCAGGCTGAGCAGCCCGATTGCGCTCGTGCAGAGCGTGCTTGCCGTGACGATAAGAGCCGCGGTCAGATGGGTAAAGCCTGCGGCCGTGAGTCGCTGGTAGACATGTGAGCGATGTGCTTGATGCCATTCCTCACCACCCAGTACGCGTCTGACCAGTGTGACCGCCGTGTCGGCCAAGTAGATACAAAGGGGCGCGACTACCGCGAGGGGAGCAACGCCGTCGACGAGAGCCGTAATCGCGATGATCCCGACAGAACCGCCGAGGAGATAGCTGCCCACATCACCGAGAAACATGCGTTTTCCAGCCAGGTTCCAGGGCAAAAAAGCTACGAACGAAACCGCGAGAACGAGTCCGGCTCCCAGTAGCCACGGCCGTTCCGTCAGGATGCCTATGACCCCGAATGCCGAGCCGACGACAGCACCGTGCAGGCCCGATATGCCGTTGATTCCATCCATGAAGTTCGCGGCGTTCGTGTAGCCAGCCAAGACAACGGCACCGACCGGGATCCACCACAACTCTGAGTCTGAATGCCACACGAGAGCTGTTGTTGCCACCGCACCAACGGCGAGTTGCACAGAGGCGCGCGTCACAATGCGCACCCCCCGGATGTCCTCAACCAGGCCGAGGATGGCCACAGCTGCTCCGGCCCCAACGATCACGATGAAATCGAACGTCCACGGTCTCAGGGAGGCAGCCAGAGCCGACATGCCGATCACAACGCCGAGTAGCGGGGCAACTCCGGCACCTCGCAACACTGGCGCAGAGTGCGAGGAGCGTTCATTGGGAACATCGATGACTCGAAGCCTGACCAGAATCGGTCGGATGAGAATTGGCGCCAAGCCACTCACTATCAGCGCAGAGATTATCGCTCCCCAGACAGGAGCGGTCATCGCGCGGATGCCTGAAGCACAGGACCCTGGCTCTCGAGGCATCTCTCAGACCAACGCGCTTTGTCAAGGCTTTTCGGCGAGATTGGAGGAATTGCAGCGTGGGAGATCTTCGGGTGGATAGGACGTTCACCCCTCTCGTTATGCCCGACGAGCTCTTCGTGCAGCTTCTCTCCCGGGCGCAGACCGGTGTAAATGATCTCGATCTCCTTGCCCGACATATCAATCATGCGCTGCGCGACATCAAGGATTCGGACCGGCTCTCCCATGTCGAGGATGAGAACCTCGGCGGGACGACCGATGCCACCGGCCTGAATGACCAGTTGGCACGCCTCCGGAATCGTCATGAAGAAACGTGTGACGTCGGGGTGGGTGATCGTCAGCGGTCCACCGGCCTCGATGAGGGCGGTGAAGGTGGGCAGCATCGAGCCACGGCTGCCGATGACGTTGCCGAAGCGAACCGAGAGGTATGCGTGATCGGTTTCCTGGGCGGCCCAGGCCGTGAGCTTCTCGGCCACGCGCTTGGAATGGCCGAGCACACTCGTGGGGTTCGCGGCCTTGTCGGTGGAGATATTCACGAATGTGGTCACCCCGACCGCCTGGGCGGCTTCGAGCACATTGAGCGTGCCGAGCACATTGGTCTTCCACGCCTCATCGGGGTACTGCTCCAACATGGGTAGGTGTTTGAGTGCCGCAGCATGGAAAACCACTTCGGGGCGGCGCTCAGTGAAGATGGTCTTCAGGGCTTCGGCGTCTCGGATATCGGCAAGCACGACATCCTTGGTGTCGAGCAGACCGTGACCCAGGATCGAGATCTGGGTGCCTTGCAGGCCCGTTTCGTCCCGATCGAGCATCATGAGTTCGCTGGGGCCGAACTTGGTGATCTGCCTGCAAAGTTCCGACCCGATGGAGCCGCCGGCACCGGTCACGAGCACGCGCTTGCCCGCAAGGTAGCCGGCGATCGACTCCACATGAGTGTCAACGGGGTGTCGACCGATCAGGTCTTCGATCGCGATGTCTCGAAGGTCGTTGAGGCGCGACTTGCCTGTGAGTAGTTCTTCAAGGGGAGGAAGCACGAGAACCTTGAGATGTGCGGCCTTGGCGGCATCGGTAATCTCACGAAGCAAGGAGGCATCAGCTTTTGCGATGGCCACGACCAGCGCAGTCGCCCCGGTAACTTGAGCTACTGCGGAGAGGGAGGCGCGTGAACCGACGACGCGAACGTCATGGAGCCACAGATTGCGCTTGAGCGGATCGTCGTCGATGAGCCCCACCGGCAGAAATGGCGAGTTTCGGTCGGTGGTCATGCGCCGGGCAATCGAGGCCCCCATGTAGCCCGCGCCGAAAATCAGGGCCTTCTGAACGTCGTCTTTGGGAACCACCGACCGTTCCACCAGGAGACGCTTGACATAGCGCACGCCGCCCATCAAGACGAAGGCCATGGGCAGGGCGATGAAGACCGTGCTGCGGGGTATGCCGACCATCGTTCCGGCGACGGCAACCGGGATGCCCAGGATGACGGATGACGCAAGGACGACCCAGAGCAGCGCCCGCACCTCGGAAAAGCTGCCGTAGATGTGGCGCCCCTGGTAGAGGTGGTTGAAACCGCCGGCAAAAAACTGCACCAGACACGCGACCGCACACAGAGCCAACAGCGGCACTAGGTTAATCAGCTGGAGGTCGAACTCATAGCGAAGAATCTCCGCCAGAAACAGGGCGACAACCCAAGCTCCTGCATCGAATGCGAACTGAGTACCGAAGCGCACCAGAGGGACAGACCCGTGTAGCTTCTGCATTCTGGTCGTTGCAAAGTCACTTATTGCCATGTCGCGCCCCTATCACTCGACTTGCTCATCTCGTCCCCCGCCCACAACCAGACAATTCCATCGGCGCTTGCTACCGCCAGATCGCCTGGCGTGACTGCCGCCTCCCGACATCCGCCCGGGGTCAGCACCCCGTCGAGCTCCTGAGGCGTCGCGAGCAGCTGTGCGCCCGCGCAGCCTGCCTGATCTGTGGCCACGATGATGTAGCCGTCGTCGCTGACGGTCAGGTTCGCGGCACCGGGAAGAGCGATCCCGGACCCGAAGGTTGCGGCACCATCATCGGTGCGGAACAGGCTGCCGTCTGAACAGAGCAGGGCCGCAGTGGAGTCAGTGCGGGGTGCCAGCGCGATGACCGACGTGCAGGGAGCAGGGAACGTGCCGGTGGGGCCGTGCACGGTGGCCCGGTCCGCCGGGTCCACGTACCAGTTAGTCCCGACCCGATCGGGGTATTCCTGCCACTGGGCGCCGGCCACGAAGGTGGTTACGCGTTGCGGCGTGCAGTCTTCTGCAGTGAGGGTCACCAGGGAGGCCTCGGACTTGCTGGTGATGTAGATGGAGAGAATGGAGGAGGCGTCGGTGCCGTCTGACGCGTCGAATGCTGACCAGGTTTCACCGGCGTCGGTGGTGAGTTCGGGGTTCGCGGTGGCGGCGGGGCAGTCGCCGGTGTTTGCGCGCCAGACCGTGGACGCGTTCAGGGCGGTGAGGATGCGGGTGGGGGGTGGGGAGGTGATTGCTGTGGTCTCGGCAGGCTCGCTGGTCTCGACAGGCTCGACCACCGGCGGTGTGGTCTCGACAGGCTCGACTACCGGGGCATCGACCACCGCGCGTGAGCTGTCTGAAGGGTTCGTGCTCGTGAGTGCGAAGGAAACCAAGGCGACGTCAAACAGCAAGAAGACCGCTAGGCCGGCGATGAGCAGGCGCCGCCGGAGCACGCTGTCGCGGTTCTTCCGACTCACTGATTTCGGTTTCGGGCTACCCACGGCTTTCACAGTTTCCGCTGCACCGTTGCGGCCCGATGAAACAGTGCCGTCACCGCATTGACTGCGGGCACGAGCTGCTGGGCAGACTCCACGTAGACCTCGTCGCTGCGTCGGTAGGGGTCAACGACGTCATCGTCATCGGCCGACACCAGCGGGGCGACAGCGCCACGCTGAGACGCGGCGAGGGCGATCAGTGTCGAGAGTCGGCCGACGACGTCGTCGAGGGGCAGCGAGGCGGCCTCGACGAGGTCGTCGTCGGTGACGTCGGCAATGAGTCGTGCGAATTCGCGGATCGTGAACGTGTAGCGAATGGCGCGCGGCACGAGTTCGACGATGGCACGACGGTGCTCGCGGGACATTGCGAACACCAGATCGGCGGTCTGCACGTGCTGCTCGGTGAGCTCCTGTGCCACGTGGGCATTCGGGTCGCCGCCGAAGTGCCGGGACAGATCGGCGGCTTGCGGGGGCATGCCTTGGCCGGTCAGGCCGATGGTTCCCGCACTGGCCACCTGAATTTGCGGCCACGAGGCGAGGCCAACACGCAACAGCTGTTCGGCCAGTGGCGAGCGGCAGATATTGCCCGAGCAGACCGTGAGAATGGAAAAGGTCTGCATTACGCGGTTCTCCGTCGGGCCTTGCGGATGCCCCGCCCTGCGGGCGCTGCGGCACCGACAGTGGCTTTCTCTTCCTCGTGAATCGTGCCGTAGCTGTACTGGCCGTAGCCGTAGGAGTCGGGGCCCCTGGTGGGCAGCATGGTGATGACCATGCCGACGAGGCGGCTCCCCGCGCGCTCCAAAGCCTTCACGGCGCTGGTCAGCTCGTTGCGCTTTGTGCGCCCGGAGGCCACCACCATGATGGCGCCGCCGCAGAGCTTGCTCAGCACGGCGGCATCCGTCACCAGCAGCAGCGGCGGGGCATCGATCAGCACCACGTCGAACTCCTCGGTGAGCGCGCCGAGCATGCGGGCCATCGCAGCGGAGCCGAGCAGTTCGCTCGGGTTCGGGGGAACGCGGCCGCTGGGCAGAACGAACAGCTTGTTCTTGCCCCACTTCTGCAGCACGTCGGCGAGCTCGGCGCGACCGATGAGCACGTCGGTGAGGCCGACGCCACCCTCGATGCCCATGTACTCCGCCACGCGTGGCAGCCGCAGGTCGCCGTCGATCAACGCAACCCGGGCGCCGGTCTCCGCGAGGGCGATGGCGAGGTTCGCCGTGGTCGTGCTCTTTCCCTCACCGGGCACCGAACTGGTGACCACGAAGCTGCGCGGCCCACCTTCGATGTTCACGAACTGGAGGTTTGTGCGCAGGCTGCGGAATGCCTCAGCCCGCGGGTTCTTCGGGTCGGTGTGCACGACCAGGGGGCGAAGGGTCGCACCGGGGTCGTTGGTGATGCCGCCGAGCATGGGCGCATCGGTGACGAGCTCAATGTCGTGCAGGCTGTGGATGCGGGTGTCGAGCACGCTGCGCAGCACGGCGAGGCCGACGCCGACCGCGAGACCCACCAGAAGGCCGAGGGCGATGTTTAGAGGAACGTTGGGGCTGGCCGGGCTGGCTGGCACGATCGCCGGCTGGATCGTTTCGATCTTCACCGGGCTGGCTGCATCGCCATCGGGCTTTTCGAGGCGGTCGACGACGATCCTGCTGAAGTTCTGCCCGACAGAGTTGGCGATCTGCGCCGCGAGCTCCGGATCACTGTTCGTGACCGAGACGTCGATCAGAACGGTGTTCAACGGCGAGACGGAGGTGATGGTGGAGGCGAGCTGTGCCGAGGTCATATCGAGATTCAGTTCCTTGATGACCTCATCAAGAACGATGGCACTGTTGACGACGTCTACGTAGGAGGTCACCGCCGAGCGTGCGAAGCTGGTGCCTTGTAGCAAGTCGGTGGTGGCGGCTCCGGATGCGGCCTGCACCGCCACGTAGAGCTGGGTGTTGGCGATGTACTTCGGGGTGGTCGCGATGGCCGCACCGGCCGCCCCAGCGATGCCGAACAGGGTGCAAGCGAGAATCAGGATCCAACTTTTGTGGAAAATCCTGAGGTAATCCTTGAGCTCCACGCGCGTTCCTCCGGTAGTACTAGGCATAGAGGAACCGCTGAGATTGCTTTGTCCCCTTGCTCATCCTTGCACATAGGGGTATCCGGCCACCCCCCAAGGGGGGTCTGAAATTCTCTCGGGTTTATCGTGGGGGCATCAACAAGCTCGACCACCGGGGGTTTTGCATCCTGAGGCTCTTTTTCTACGACGGCTGGAGGAGGCCGTCGGGGGTGACTGCGAGCATCCGTGGCTCGCCGGCGTCGACCACGATCGAGGCGATCGTGGGGCGGTCGGCGGGCAGCAGCCGGGCGATCAGGTGGCCGTGGGTGAGGGCTTCGAGCTGGGCGGCGACGATGGCGGCCGCGGCGGCCAGCTGCCGGGGAGGCCGGTCGGCGCTGTCGTCGAGCAGGGTCACGTCGACGCCCCGGAGACGGGCGGCGCGGGCGGCGCTAATCACCGGCTCGATGAAGAGCGATCGGCCGCGGATGGCGTCGCGCAGGGTGGCCTCCACGAGCCGGCAGTCCGCCCGCAGGGTCGGTTCGATCTGCAGGGCGTCGATCTGCAGGGCGCCGGCGAGGCGCTGCAGGGTGGGCCGGGCCAGCGTGTTCACCCGGGTCAGCTGGGTCTCGCGCTCCTCGATGGCCGCCGCCGCCGTGGCCGCCGCCGCACCGATCTGGGCGCGCTCCCGGTTCAGCCCGGCGAGGGTCAGGGTGGAGCGCTTGAGACCCACAGCGAACAGGGTTCCGGCGAGCAGGGTTCCGGCGTGACGGATGACCAGGTTCACCCCGTCGAGCAGCGTCAGCCCGTTGAGCAGCGCCCAGACGATCGAGACGACCACGATCATGCCGTAGCCGTACCAGGCGAAGCCCGGCCGGCCGCGCACCGCCAGCACGACCAGCACCATGGTTATGGCGCCGAGATACCAGTGGGCGAAGGGCGTCGACCCGACCGGGGGCACCGGGAATGCCGTGGCGGCCCCGGACAGGCCGCACAGAGCGAGCGCCACAACGGCGTTGCGGGGCGACACCGGGTCAGGCACGACCATGGTGAGCCAGGCGGCCGCCGCGCACACCGCCAGGAACCCGACGATCTCGTAGGGCAGGCCCCACAGGGGTTCGCCGTCGGCGAAGGCGAGCACGGCATGCACGGCGATGAACCCCACAAGGATGGACGTGGACATGGCCTTCGGCAGCCGGGTCACGCCCTTCGACTGCGGGTCGGTTGGTGGGGTCGGGGCTGCGAGCACGGGGTCTGCAAGCGTAGGGGCTGCGAGCACGGGTGCGGCGGCGGTGGTGGCTGCGGTGGCGGCCGTGGGCATTGGCGGGGGCGTCCACGAGACCACCACCTCGGTGCCGGCGCCGGGGCGGGAGCGCACGACGGCGGCACCGCCGGAGAGGCGCTCCATGCGGCCGATGATGCTCTGGGCGATGCCCAGGCGCTCGGCCGGCACCCTCGAAGGGTCGAAGCCGACGCCGTCGTCGTGCACGGCCACCCGGATGCCGCCCTGGTAGCTGCGCACACTGATGGTGCGGGCCACCGGACCGCGCAGGGGCTTCTGGATGGCGGCCGCGGCGACCGAGTTGCGGAGGGCCTCGCCGACCGCGCCGAGCAGGGCGGTCACGGCGAGCGCCGGCACCGTGAGGGTGTCGTGCAGGTTGGAGGTGATCTCGGCATCCGGTGCCAGCTCGCCCACCAGCTGCTCGAGGCGCCGGGTCACCTCGGGCCCGGGCACGGTCTGGTCGGGTTCGGGGGCGCCCAGGGCGTCGAGCCGCACCAGGGTTTCGGCCGCGTGCCGGCTCAGTACCTGCACCGGGGTGCCGCCGCGCCCGGCCATCAGCAGGGTGGAGATGACGCTGTCGTGCACCAGGGCGTCGATGGTGAGGCGTTCGCGCTTGCGGGCGAGGCGGTCGGCCTGGCCGACGAGCTGCACTCGGGCGAGTGTGGCGGCTCGGTCGACCTTGATCGCGCTGTGACGGGCCATGGTGGTCAGACCCACGAGCATGCTCAGCAACAGCACCGAGTACAGGCCGTCTTCCACGCCGACCAGCACCGGGTAGGGATCAGTGGAAGTGACCGCGCGCAGCAGACCGCTCATCGTGCAGACCACGGCCAGGTAGGTCCAGGCCGTGCGGTCACGGGTGGTCACCGCGATGGCCATCACGGGCACGCCGGTGAGGGTGATCACCCAGGGGATGTCCGCACCCGCCGACAGCGGTTCCGCCCGAACGGTCAGCCAGAACAGGAGCAGCACCAGGAAGGCCGCACCCTCGATGAGCGCGATCATCCGGAGCACGCGCAGCGGAACCCGCATCGAGAGCAGGGCGAGCAGCATCGGCAGCCCGAAGATCAGCAGCCACGCCGCCACCGTCCAGTGCCGATGCGGCGGCCACGCCTGCTCGAACACGCTTCCCAGGCAGAGCAGCCCGAAAACGAGGGCGGTGGGCCCGAGCGCGGCATAGAGCAGGCGGGCGAGGCGCTCGGTCGCGGGCTGCGGGCGAAGCGACTGCCGGGCCGTGCTCACGGCTGGCCGGGCCGTGCTCACGGCTGGCCGGGGATGGGCAGGAGACCGTCTTCCAGGGCCCGCTTGTAAAGGTCGATCTTGGTGTTCGCCGGGCGACCGACCCGCTCATACTTCGAGCGCACGCGACGGATGTAGTCGATCACCGTGGCCTCGGACAGTCCCATCCGCGAGGCCACCAGCGGCGCCTTCGCGCCCGCCGCGTAGAGCGAGAGCACCTCGCATTCGCGCCCGCTCAGGCCCGCGTCGGAGAGGTCCGGGTCGCCGTCGAGGGCCGCGGCCCACTCGGCGGAGACGACGGCCTCCCCCGCCGCCGCGCGGGTGACGGCGTCGAGCAGCACCGCGGTGGGCTCGCTCTTGCGCACAACACCGAGCACGCCGCTGCGCGCGGCGGCCCGCATCAGGCCGGCATCGTCGCCGCCGGTGAACGCGAGCACCGCCGCGCCCGCGTCGCGCAGCCGGTCGACGTTGCCGGTGACGGTGGACCCGTCGGAGAGCCGCAGGTCCAGGATGACCAGGTCGACGGGCGTCTGCTGCACGTCGGACTCGAGCAGTTCGGTCACGGTCGCGACCGTGGCCACCACCTCGATCTCGGGGAGGGTGGCGAACAGGCCGGCGAAGCCGTGGGCGACGATCTCGTGGTCATCGATCAGGGCTACTCGAAAGCGGGTCATCGGCGATCCTTGCAGTTTCGGTGCGGAGCCTGCCGGGGTCTCGGGCAGGGTTCTACGATCTCGCTCAGCGCCTTCTCGGGAGTGGCCCCCGTTCTGGTGCCACAAGAAGTAACGGCTGTTCAGTCCAGGCAGCGGTGAATATGTTGGGCAGTGGGGAAAACCAGCCGGGGGGTTGGTGGGGCGCTCACGATCCCGAAGTCGTTTGAGCGCCCCGTCTCACCGGTTTTCAGGTCTGTGCGGGTGCGGGCGTTCATGCGGGTGCGGGCCGGCTGCGGTTGTTCAGCACGCCGTTGCTCTCCTCGAGGTAGCACGAGCCGCAGAGCGACTCGTAGGTCACCTCGGCGCCGTCAATGGCCACCTGGTCGCCGTCGAAGACGAAGACGCCGTCGATCTGACGCCCGTTGAACACGGCCTTGCGCCCGCAGCGGCAGATGGTCTTGAGCTCCTCGAGGCTGTGCGCCACCTCGAGCAGGCGCCGGCTGCCCGGAAAGGCCACCGTCTGAAAATCGGTGCGGATGCCGTAGGCCAGCACCGGGATGTTCTCGAGGATCGCGATGCGCAACAGGTCGTCCACCTGCTGCTCGGTGAGGAACTGCGCCTCGTCCACCAGCAAAGAGCTCACGTCGAGGCCGGTGTCGCCGAGCACCCGGGCGCGGTGTTCCAGGAAGAGTGCGTAGGCATCCGTCTCGGGGGTGAGCAGGTAGTCGACCGCACGGGTGACGCCAAGCCGGGAGAGGATGCCGCGGTCGCCCTTGGTGTCGACCGACGGCTTGGCCAGCAGCACCTGGTGGCCGCGTTCCTCGTAGTTGTAGGCGGCCTGGAGCATCGAGGTGCTCTTGCCGCTGTTCATGGCTCCGTAGCGGAAATACAGTTTCGCCACCTTCGTGGTCGCCCCCTCGGCTGGTCGCGCTCGTGCCGCTGCGCCGCGCTGCGTGGTGCCGCGCGGCCGGCGGGGCGCTGCGTGCGCCTCCCTCAGAGTACTGGTGGAACCGGGCGTGGGCGCTTATCGCCGAATTCCAGCGTCAGACCGGGGCGACGGATGCTCACGCGCACCCACGGGAACACCACCCGCAGCACCGCGAGGTAGGAGCGCAGCAGGGCCCGCACCCGGCGCGGCGGGAGGTCGAGCGCCACCCGCAACGAGAACGTGTCGATGCCGGAGTGCCGCTGCTGGCGGTCGCTCGGCGGGTCGACCTGGGTGTCGGGGTCGGAGTCGGGCTCGGTGTCGGCCTGCACCACGAGGCTGCGCGGGTCGAAGCCGGGGGCGAGGCAGAGCATGCTGATTAGGGCCGAGGTGGCCGCGCGCTGCTGCGTGCCGAAGTGGGCGGCCCGGTGCTCGGGGTCGGCCACGACCAGCAGCGGATCCTTGCCGCGCTCCTGCAGCGCCGTGCGCTCGCGAGCGATGACGGCGTCGAGCCAGGTCTCGTCGATGTGCTCCACGATCGTGCGGCGCACCATGGCGGCGAGCTCGTTCGCCCGAGAGATTTCGGCCTTGGTCACCTCGCCGCGTTCGAGCACGCCGTCGAAGAGGGGGAAGACATTGGGTTCCAGGATGGCGCGCTGCTGCTCGACCACCTGGCGCACCACGCGGCCGCGGGATTCCTCGGTGCGGCGGGCGATGGCGAGGCGGGCATCCGTCTGCCAGGCCAGCAGCTGGCGCACGATGCGGCGGGAGTACGCGGCGGCGGCCAGGCCGAGTGCGAGCACCTGGGTGACCGCGACGACCACGTAGACGCCGGACGGCACCGTGATGGCGCGGAACTCTCCCTGCGGGAGCGTGACCGCGGCCACGACGACGGACGCGACCGCCGCAGAGAGGGCCAGCTCGCGCCACGGGCGGAAGGGCGAGAGGGCCACGAGCAGGAAGCCGAGCATGATCGGGCCGAAGTCGTCCTGCACCAGGGAGTTGCTGCCCCAGCGGGCGGCCTGGTCGAGCAGGTGGGCGCACAGGCCGAGGCTCATGATCAGCAGCAGCGACGTCTGCCGCACCGGGGACCGCGATGGCCGGCCGGCGAGCACGAGCACGACGGACGCGCTTGCGGCGGCGGCGAGCGCGAGAACGGCCAGGGTCGGATGCCGGATCTGGTCGGCCTGCAGCACCGTGGCCACCACCGCGTAGGCGAAGACGATCAGAGCGATGCCGGGCACGATCGTCCAGACCGCGAGGGCGCCCAACGGGTCGAGGCGCTGCTGGGTGAAGGCGTGCGGCTTGGTGTGCGGTGTGGGGATGGGGGTGTGGTTTCGGGCTGGGGTTGGGGTTGGGTTCTGGTTTGGGATTTGGTTCTCGGTTGTGGTTGTCACTGGGCCACCCGCTCGGGGTCTGGGGTGTCTTGGGGTTCTGGTTGCGCGGCTGGGGCGGGCACGGGTTCTGGCTGCGCGGCTGGGGCGGGCACGGGTTCTGGCTGCGCGGCTGGGGCGGGCACGGGTGCT
>NZ_SOGK01000022.1:0-19372 GCF_004564305.1 Cryobacterium sp. TMT3-29-2 | reverse complement strand
GCCTGCCGCGGCGCCGGCCGCGGTGCGCGCGGCATTGCCGGCGGCGGTACCCGCGGTGGTGCCTGCCTTGCGTGCGCTGCGGGCATCGCCCGCCTGGCGCTTGGCGGAGGCCAGGTCGAGCCGCAGACTGCGCATCGCCGCACTGACTCCCGACCGCACCTCGTCGGCCAGTCGCCGCACAGAGTCGGCAACCTCGGTTTCGAGGTCGTGCAGGTCACCCTGGCGGGCCTGGAGTTCGGCGCGGCCGGCGTCGGTGATCTCGTAGACGGTCTTGCGGCCATCCGTCGACTTGGTCACGAGCCCCTCTTCTTCAAGCTTCGCCAGTCGAGGGTAGATGGTGCCGGCGCTCGGGATATAGGTTCCGCCGAAGCGGTCGCTGAGCGCCTGGATCAGCTCGTAGCCGTGCCGCGGCTGATCGGCGAGCAGGCTGAGCAGGTAGAGGCGGAGGCTGCCGTGGGCGAAAACGGGGGTCATTCGGTGGCCTCCCCGTCGGCGCGGGCGTCGCTCGGTTCGGTATCGGCGCGCTCGCCGGACTGGCCCGCGGAGGCAGGCGCGGACGCCGGCTCGACGCTGCGACGCACCACCGTGATGTCACCAGACACCGAGTTGGCCTGCAGTTCGAGCCAGCTGCCCTCGAGGCCGCCGGCGCTGGACTCGTAGCCCTTGCCGAACGTGCCGCGGATGGTCTGGTCGTCGAGCTGCAGCGTGCCCGAGACCGTGTTCAACCGGTAGCGGGTCGTCACCTCGGCGCCGAGGCGCACGGTGAGGTTGCCGCTGACCGTGTTCGTGTTGATGGAATCGGGGGTGCCCTCGATGTCGAGGAACACCTCGCTGTTGACCCCGTCGAGACTGAAACGACGGATGGCCCCGCTTGCCGTGCAATCGCCGGAGACCGTGTGGGCGACGATGCTGCCCTCGAGGCCGCGCACCGACAGCTCGCCGTTCACGGCGTTCAGCTCCAGGTCGCCGGTGACGCCGTCGACCACGATGTCGCCCGACACCGTGCTGAGTCGGGCGCCGTTCGTGAGGCCCGCGATCAGGGCGTCAGCCGAGATCACGCCGAGCTTCAGGGCCACGTCGCGCGGGACCATGATGCTGACGTCCGCCTTGGCGGTGCCGCGGAACGAGGCGAAGACCTCGATGAAGTTGTCCCAGCGCAGCTGCGGGTGATCGATTTCGAGGGTGTCGCCGTCGATCGAGATCTTGAGGTCCTTGCCGGTCACGCTGTGCACCTCGATGCGGGTGCCCGGCTCGTCGTGGCCGATCACGTCGATCTTGCCGCCGATCATACCCACCTTGAGCGTGCGAACGACCTCGACGTCGATCACCTTGGCCTGCCCGGGGGTGACCAGCCATTTTTCCAAAGCCATGGAATTCTCCTTTTCGGTGCGGCATCCGGGCAACGGATGCCCACCACCTATTCGCGATATATCGCGTCCAATTGAGACTCACGATATATCGCGTATGGCAGGTCCACAAGCGCGGGCGCGAACTCCCAGCCGGGGCTCAGGTCTCCGGCTCGGCATCCGGCCCGAGGCGGACGGAGCGCTCGGCGGACTCGATCGATTCGACCGGGGCGGCGCGCACGGTGAGCAGCGGGATCGGGGCCTTGTTGGCGATCTCCCGGGCCACGCTGCCGAGGAAGCGTGAGCGGCGCTGCCGGTGTGAGCCGAGCGCGAGGAGGTCGTAGGCGCCGGAGCCCGCCCGGCGCAGGATCTGCTCGACGGCACCCCCGGTGGCCCGGGTGCTGAACGGGTGCACCGCGAGGGCGGCGAGTTGGCTGACCGCGGCGGACTGGATGCCGGCGGCGATGCGGTCGAGCTTCTCGGGCAGAACGTCGAGCGCGATTTCGTAGTCGAGGACCGTCAGCAGCGTCACGGTCTTCAGCCGTGCGCCGAGCAGTAGCACGGCCGTGACGGCGGCGTGGTCCGCGGCCTCGGAGCCGTCGATGCAGACGAGCACCCGCACGTCCCCCTCGAGGGATTCCCCGGGAATCACGGCCGCCTCGGCCAGCTCCTCCCGCTCGAGGTAGACCGCCAGGCCGGCCAGTGCGATCGCGAAGGGGCCGGCGGCCACGCCAAGGACTACCCAGATCGGGGCGTCGTGCCCGCGGCGGATCATCACGAACGCCGACGCGAGTCCCACCAGGACCCAGCCGACCGCCACCAGAAGCGGTGTCACCCACACGCCTTCCGCCCACATGCCCTCAGCATTGGCGGCCCGTGCCGAACCCGCAAGGGTCTGGTCGTGGGCGACCCGGGACAGCCGTCGGCCGGGTCGGACGCGGCCGCGTCAGTAAAGGAAGATCGGCAGCCACTCGCGGGTGTGGGCGTGCACGATGACGAGGAACACGACGGCGTCGAAGAGCAGGTGCACGATGACCACGTAGGTCAACGATTTGGTGAGGGCGAACGTGTAGCCCTGCAGCAACGCGAAGGGGAACGTCATCAGCGGGCCCCAGCTCTGGTAGCCCAGTTCCCAGAGAAACGAGGTGAAGATCACGGCCTGCAGCAGGTTGGCCTGCCAATCGGGGAAATGCCGTCTGAGCAGCGCGAATGCTGTGCAGATGAAGAAGAGTTCGTCCCAGATACCGACGAAGCCGACGCCGACGAACAGCCGCGCGATCTCATCGGGGGCGGTCACGGTGGGCCAGTTCTGGTACGCGCCCGAGCGGATGAAATAGGTCGGCAGGATCAGGTAGCCCAGCAGCAGCACAAGCGGCAGGTACCATTTCTCCATGGCTGTCCAGCGCTGGCCGGTGCGGATCGGGAACCGGATGGCGTGGTCGCCGAAGGCATAGCGGGAGAGCAGGTAGGGCACGAGCACGGCCAGGGTCAGCACGGTGCCCATCAGTGCCATGTTCGGGTAGCTGATGTCGGCCTTGACCGAGATGGTGCTGACGATCAGGAGCCCGATCGCGAGCAGGAGCAGGTCCTTGAACAGGGCTCGGTCGATCAGGAAGGCGAGCCCCACGGCCACGGCGAGCAGTGCGTAGCCGGGGAGCGGCTCGCGCACCCCGAACAGCAGCACGGCGGACGCGGAGAGCAGCGCGGCGGGGACGAGTCCCCAGGAGGCGCGCGGCCGCATCCGTGCGGGTGGTGTTGCCGGACCGGAGCTCGTGCCTGAGTCCGTGCCGGTGCTCGCGCTCGTGCCTGTTGTCCGTTTCGCTGACTCTGCCGCGCCGTCGCCCATGGAATATGGTACCGAACCGGCCCCGGGAACGGTCGGTGAACTAATTCGACGGAGATTTTCAGGACCTGAGGGTTTTTGCGACGTTCTAGGCCAGTTTTCAACCGCGGGTTCGAGGTGCACCGCCTCGAGGAGCGTCCGGGGCGTCCCACGATCGTCGGCATCCGGCGCGGCACCGGGGGAGGGCGCTCCCTGATTCTCAACGGGCACCTCGACACCGTGGGGGTCGTCGGCTACGCCGGGGATCCGTTTTCGGGCGAACTGCGGGACGGCCGCGTTCTCGGCCGGGGCGCCTTCGATATGAAGGGCGGCGTCGCGGCGATCCTGGTTGCGGCGGCGCGGGCGACGGGGGCCAGCGGGGCCGGGGCATCCGTCCTCGCCGGGAGCGTCGCCGGGTTCCGATTCCGGCTCACCCGGCTGGTGACGCGCGCGGCCTTCGAGGCCGATCCGGAGTGGCCGATCGTGCGCACGCTCAGCGCCCACGCCGCCGCGGTGCTCGGGCGCCGTCCGGATGTCCGGGGCGAGCCGTTCTGGACCGACGCCGGACTGCTGCACGAGGCCGGCATACCCTGCCTGGTCGTGGGCGTCGACGGTGGTGGAGCGCACGCCGACGCGGAGTGGGCGGACGCGGCATCCGTCGACGCCCTCACCGAGATTCTGACCCGCACGATCGTCGACTTCTGCGCGTAGCCCACGCTTTCGGGTGCCAGTCTGCGGCTGCACAATCCGGGAGAGCGCGTGAATCGTCGGCTTGACGCCCTCCACCGACGATTCACCCGCTCTCGCGGCCGAGGCCTGGTTCGCGGGGCCCGGTGGTTCATCGGGCGCCCGGTCAGTTCGCGGGGCTGTCGATCGAGGGCTCGGAGGGCGGCACGGAACCCTCGAGGGTCTCCTCGAGCCGAGGGTCGTCGGCTGGGGGCAGGGTGATGGCGAAGATCGGGATCGTCCAGTGGCAGAGCGGTCCGACGAGCACGGCGAAGAGCACCGTGCCGATGCCCACGTTGCCGCCGAGCACCCAGCCGATGCTGAGCACGGTCACCTCGATGCCCGTCCGCACGATCCAGATACGCCAGCCCGTGCGCTTGTGCAGGCCCGTCATCAGCCCGTCGCGGGGGCCGGGGCCGAAATGCGCACCGATGTAAAGGCCGGTGGCGATCGCCAGCACCAGCAGCCCGACCGCGAACAGCAGGATGCGAACCCAGAGGTCCAGACCCGTCGGGATCAGCCAGAGGCCGACATCCGCCGCCGGCCCGACGAGCAGGGCGTTCAGCACGGTGCCCACGCCCGGCTTCTGGCGCAGGGGAATCCAGATCAGCAGCACGACGCCGCTGATCAGGATGGTGACCAGTCCGAAGCCGAGCCCGGTGCGGCCCGAGATGCCCTGGGTGAGCACGTCCCACGGGGCCACGCCGATCTCGCCCCGCACGATCAGCGCGATCCCCAGGCCATAAAGGAACAGGCCGATGAGCAGTTGGGCGAGGCGACGGGTCATGGAAGTCCACACTATTGGTCCGCTGTCACGTTGCCGATCGATGCTGCCCGGCGGCGCGGATGCGGCCCTCCACGGCCCGACAGCTTTGCCCAGCCGCTCTGCCCGGCCTGCCGCTCTGCCCGGCCTGCCGCTCTGCCCGGCCTTCCTCTGCCCAGCCGCTCCGTCCGGCCTGGCTTTGCGCGGCCGCTCTGCCAGGGCTGGCTCTGCCCGACCGCTCGGGTGCCGTCCGGGCTCAGTCCTCCAGAACGAACGTGACCTCGATCACGACGTTGAACGAGGTGATCTCGCCGTCGGTCACCTCCACCTTCTGCTCCTTGACCCAGGCACCGGAGACCCCGCGCAGGGTCTTGCTCGCCCGGGCGATTCCGGCGGCGACGGCATCCTCGAAGGATGTGTCGGACCGGACGCTGAGTGTCGTTACGCGTGCAACAGACATGGTTGCTCCTTATCGTTGTCGTTCGGGTTGATGGGGCTTCTTGCGGGCGAGGGTACGCCCCTTCGCCGGCCTCGGCCCGAACGAATTCGACGGAGATTCTGCCGGTTCTGACCCTGCCGGACCCAAAACCGGCCCAAAATCGAAAATACTCCGTCGAATTCGTTAGGCAGATTTTCGCTTGGCAGATCGGCAGCTACGGATGCCCCCGGCCGGGAAGTCTGCACTCTCTGCAATGAGATACTGAACGGGTGCATTTTCTCGCTGTCTTGAGCATGAAGAACCGGGCGCTGATCGCGCTGATCACCATCGTCGTTGCCATTTTCGGCAGCCTCGCCCTGACCAGCCTCAAGCAGGAGCTGATCCCCTCCCTGCAGTTGCCGCAGCTGGTGGTCTCGACGAGCTACCCGGGCGCCTCGCCCGAGGTCGTCAACGACGACGTGTCGACGCCGATCGAGACGGCGATCCAAGGCATCGCCGGCCTCGAATCCACCTCGACGACCAGCAGTACCAACGCGTCACTGGTCAGCGCCACGTTCACCTACGGCACCGATCTGGTCAAGGCCGAATCGCGTATCAGCCAAGCCATTAATCGCATCAAGTCGACCATGCCGGAGAACCTCGACCCGCAGGTGCTCTCCGGCAGCATCGACGACTTCCCGGTGCTGTCCTTGGCCGTGTCCGGCGGTGACTCCGAGACCCTCGCCGACGACCTCAAGCGCAGCGTGCTCGGCGACATCCGTGACGTGGAGGGCGTGCGCGAGGCGGCCCTCGTCGGCGACGTCGGCCGCCGCGTGACCATCACCCCGGATGCCGCGAAGCTGGTTGAACGAGGCCTCACCGACCAGGACATCCGCAGTGCGCTGCAGCAGAACGGGTCGCTGATCCCGGCTGGTTCGCTGACCGAAGCCGACACGACCCTCTCGGTGCAGACCGGCTCGAAGCTCGGCGAGGCCGAGGACATCGCGGCGCTCCCGATCCTCGCCCCGGTGCCCGGCGCGGGTCTGACCACCATTGGCGACGTCGCGAACGTCACCCTCGGCGAGAACCCGGTCGCGAGCATCTCCCGCGTCGACGGCCAACCGGCGCTGACCATCTCGGTCACCAAGGTGCCCGCGGCGAACACGGTCGACGTGTCCGAGGCCGTGCGCGCGATCCTGCCTGACCTGGAGGCGGCCGTCTCCGGCGCGACCTTCACTGTGGTCTTCGATCAGGCGCCATTCATTCAGGAATCGATCGACGCGCTCACCGAGGAGGGTTTGCTCGGACTGATCTTCGCCGTGCTCGTGATCCTCGTGTTCCTGCTCTCGGTGCGGGCGACCCTGGTCACCGCGATCTCGATCCCGACCTCGGTGCTGATCACCTTCATCGGCCTGCAGGGTGTGGGCTATTCGCTGAACATCCTCACCCTCGGCGCCCTCACCATCGCGATCGGGCGCGTCGTCGACGACTCCATCGTGGTGATCGAGAACATCACCCGCAACCTGGTCGAGGGCGCCGACCGTGCCGCGACCATCGTGCGCGCGGTGCGCGAGGTGGCCGGGGCGATCACGGCATCCACCATCACCACCGTCACCGTGTTCCTGCCGATCGCGTTCGTCGGCGGCTCGACCGGGGAGCTGTTCCGGCCGTTCGCCCTCACGGTTTCGATCGCCCTGCTCGCGTCGCTGCTGGTGTCGCTGACCATCGTGCCCGTGCTCGCGTACTGGTTCCTGCGACCGGCCAAGACGGTCGCGCCCGCCGCGGTGGTTGAGCCTGTCGAAACCCTCCGCGCGCTCACTGCCGAGGTCTCGTCGGCATCGACCAGCGCGACCAGCGCGACCAGCGCGTCCAGCGCGACCAGCGCGTCCAGCGCGACCGCCGAGCCCGCCACCGCCTTGCGCCGCACCCGCCACAACGGCACCGCGGCCGCCCCGGCGCTGGAGCGCCCGAGCCGTCTGCAGACCGGCTACCTCCCGGTCATCCGCTGGACCCTGAACCACGCCGTCGCGACGCTACTCGTAGCGGTGCTCGTGCTCGGCGGCACGGTCGCCCTGGTTCCCTATATGAAGATCAATTTCCTCGGCTCGAGCGGGCAGACCACGTTCCAGGTCACCCAGACCCTGCCGGTTGGCACGAGCCTCGCCGCGCAGGACGACGCCTCGACGGTCGCCGAGAAGACCCTTCGCGGCACCGAGGGCGTCGACATCGTGCAGGTCTCCATCGGCGGCGGCAACGCCCTGGCCGCTTTCGGCGGTGGCGGGGTGTCGTCGAGCACCGTGACCTACTCGATCACCACCGACGGGGAGGCCGACCCCGACGAAGTTCAGGATGTCGTGCGAGACACGCTCACGGCCCTTGACGGCAGCGGAGAATTCTCGGTCTCGTCCGGCGGCGGGTTCGGCGGGTCATCCGATGTCGCCGTCGACGTGACAGCGGCCACGAACGCCGACCTGCAAACGGCCACCGACGCGGTGCTCGCCGCGGTGGAGGACCTCGACGCGATCAAGGAGAGCTCGAGCAACCTGGCGGCCTCACGCCCCTACATCGCGGTGACCGTCGACCGGGATGCCGCGGGCGCCGTCGGCCTGAGCGAGCTCGCCCTGGGCACGCTGGTGTCGCAGGCCATGCAGCCGAGCGTGATCGGATCCATCGTGATCGACGAGACGACCCTGTCGGTCTATCTGCAGTCCGACGCGCCGCCGACCACGACGGCGGAGCTCGCCGCCCTGACTATTCCAACCCGGGCCGGGCCGGTGGCCCTGGACACGCTGGCCACGGTCGAGCAGGTGGAGGGGCCGTCCACCCTCACCACGACGAAGGGACTGCGCACGGCGACCGTATCCGCCACCCCGAACATCGACGACCTCGGCGCGGCGAACGCGCAGATGACGGCCGCCCTGGCCGACACCGATCTGCCGGAGGGTGCCACGGCCACGCTCGGCGGGGTCACCGCCGATCAGACCGAGGCGTTCGAGCAGCTCGGAGTGGCGCTGCTGATCGCCATCCTGATCGTCTACATCGTGATGGTCGCGACCTTCCGGTCGCTCCTGCAGCCGCTGCTGCTGCTCGTGTCGGTACCGTTCGCGGCGACCGGCGCGATCGCCCTGCAGGTGATCACCGGCATCCCGCTGGGCGTTCCCTCGTTGATCGGTGTGCTGATGCTGATCGGCATCGTCGTGACCAACGCAATCGTGCTGATCGACCTGGTCAACCAGTATCGGCGTCGGGGGCAGTCGGTGCAGGAAGCCCTGGTCAACGGGGCGTCCCGTCGGCTGCGGCCGATCCTGATGACCGCGCTGGCCACGATCTTCGCGCTGCTGCCGATGGCGGCCGGCCTCACCGGAACGGGCGGTTTCATCTCGCAGCCGCTGGCCCTCGTGGTCATCGGCGGACTGGTCTCCTCGACCGTACTGACCCTGGTGGTGCTGCCTGTGCTGTACTTCCTGGTCGAGGGCGGCCGGGAGCGCCGGGCCGAGCGGCGCGAGCTGCGCGCATCCGTCGGTCCCATCTCCGACGTCTCCCGCGCATGACTCCTGCGACTCGTGAGGCGCGCGGCGATCGGCCGCGTGTTTCCGCTGCGGACGCGCGGCGGGCGGCCGTGAATCTGCAGGAGTTATGCGCGCCACTCTGCGGCTAACTCAGGAGAATCGGTGTCAGCGGCCGCCGTCGTCCCCGGAATCACGGAGCGGATACCGCGGCCTGGACCGGATCTCCTGAGTTAGCCTCGGATGTGACCAGCCCAGGACCTTCCGAGTCCGGAGCTAGAACGTGACCGGGGCCGGGGCCAGCGGGCCGGTGCGCACGAGCACCGTGCTGTCGTCGTCGCAGCCCTCGATGGGGTTCGGCGTGGGCACCCGGGTCGCCGCGTCCCAACCGGGCAGGGTCACGTCGAGGGCGCCGACCGGCACGAGAGGGCAGTCGTACGCGCCGGCCTGGCCGAGGTGGAGCAGGCTGTAGGCGGATGTCCCGGGTTCGAGCACGACGACCGTCACCGGGTACCAGCGTCCCGGCTCGGTGCCGGAAGCGGAGCCGACCGGCTCACCGGAGGCGGAGCCGACCAGAGTCGTCACCGGGTAGCCCTCGACCGTGCAGGCCGCTCCGCCGGTGTTGGTCAGGCTCAGGTTCCAGAAGAACTGGCCCATGCCGCTGTCCTGCGGCCGTGACTGCAGGGAGAGGGCCAGGTCGCCCGGGCCGCAAACGGTCGGGTCCGCCGCGATGGCGGGAGCGGGAGTCGCGGTCGTGGACGGCCGAGCGGTCGCGGTCGCGGTCGTGGACGGCCGAGCGGTCGCGGTCGTGGACGGCGTCGGAGTAGCCGTCGATCCGCCGCCGGGCGGGGCTGAAATCGAACCCGCGCATCCGGTCAGCATCAGGACCGCCACCGTCATTGCCGCTACGCATCCCGGCCTCGCTGCCGCCAACCGACTCGTGCCCTGTATCCCCGTCATGGCCTCAGTTTCACACGGTACGGGCCCGGAGGCGTGCGGGCCGCCGTCTCAAACCGCCGAGGGGAGAAACTCGACCATTCCTGACTTAGACTCAATCCCAAAAGGGGGGTCCGATGACCAAGCAGTTTCCGAAGTTCCTGAACGCACGCTACCGGGTGAAGAACGTGATCGGCCGTGGCGGAATGGCTTCGGTCTACCGGGCCACCGACGAGCGTCTGGGGCGGGATGTTGCGATCAAGATCTTCGAACTCCGCGCCACCGACAAGCCCGACATTCAGCGCCAGCAAGCCGAGATCAACGTGCTGGCGAGCCTGAACCACCACAGCCTGGTCACCCTGTTCGACGTCGGCGTGGACCGAACCGACCCGGACCACCCGCAGATCTACCTCGTGATGGAGCTCGTCGACGGCATCGACCTGCGCCGGCGGCTCGACGGGCATCCGATGTCGACGCGGCACATCGCCCAAATCGGTTATGACCTGGCGGAAGGGCTCGACTATATCCATGGCCGTGGCGTCATCCACCGTGATATCAAACCCGCGAACATCCTCCTCGCGGAGTACAGCTCGGATTCCCGCGCCCGCGCGCGGCTGACGGACTTCGGCATCGCCCTGTTCCCGAACAGCGCTCGGATGACCAACCAGGGGATGACGACGGGCACGGCCGCCTACCTCAGCCCGGAGCAGGCCCGCGGTGAAGACGTCGGCCCGGCGAGCGACATCTATGCGCTGGGGCTCGTGCTCCTGGAATGCTTCACCGGCGAGACCGCCTTCCCCGGGGAGCCGATCCCGTCCGCCCTGGCCCGGCTCCAGCGCGACCCGGTCATCCCGGAGGAACTCGTCCCGGAGTGGCGTCATCTCCTGTCGACGATGCTGGCCCGTGAACCGGAGCAGCGTCCGCCGACGGCGGAGGTCGTGCTCGCCATGCACCAGGCCGTCATCGCGGAAACCGGCCGTCATCGCGGCGCCGAGGAGCACCATCTGGTCAGCGACGAACGCATCCGGCTGCAGGAGGTCGTGCGCCTCGATATTCTCGACACTCCCGCCGACGGCGCCTTCGACCGGATCACTTCGCTGGCTGCCCGGCTGTTCTCCGTGCCGATCGCGATCATCAGCATCGTCGACACCGACCGCATCTGGTTCAAGTCTCATCACGGCCTTGAGCTGACGGAGATTCCGCGCGATCCGGGCCTCTGTGCCTCGGCGATCATGTCCGACGGCCCGTGGGTGGTGGAGGATGCCCGCGCCGACCCGCGCGCGCTGGCCAACCCGCTCGTGGCCGAGAAATTCGGTCTGCAGTTCTATGCCGGGGTTCCCCTGACCACCCGCAATGGCTACAACCTCGGCACAATGTGCGTGATGGACTTCAAAGCGCGCGTCATCACCGCGGCGGAGCTCCAGACCCTCGCGGATCTCGCCGCCCTGGTGATGAGCGAACTCGAACTGCGGTTGGAGAGCCGGCGCGTCGCACGCTGATCAGGGGGGATGGGTCCCGGAGCGGGACGACGACTCCCGAGACCAGGGTCACCACCCCCACCTGTGTGTGCTGATCAGTGCCGTGTCGCCCTCGGCAGCACCCTAGCGGTTATATCCACTTCTCCCGAGCGTGGCCAACTCAGGAGATCCTGCGCGTCGGCCACGGAGCGGGGAGCGGCGCCGCGGAATTCCGGGGCGCGCGGCACCGCGGCCGGCCAGTGTCCTGAATTGGCCACAGTGGGAAGCGAGAGCCTTCAGTCAGGCCGGGAGCGGTGTCGGGCTGGGGACGCCGGCCCGCACACCCTGCCGCCAGACCGCCCAGGTCAGCGGCACGCCGGGGCGATAGGCGAGATGGGCGACGGATGGCGCGTCCAGCACCTGCAGGTCGGCCCGCCCGCCCACGCGCAGGGCTCCGACCGCGTCCGAACCCGTATCGAGGCCCAGTGCCCGGGCGCCGCCGCGGGTCGCCGCCCACACCGCCTCCTCGATCGTCAGACCCATTTGCAGCACCGCGGTGGCCACGCAGAAAGCCATCGACGTCGTATACGAGCTGCCCGGATTGCAGTTGGTGGCCAGGGCGATGCTCACGCCCGTGTCGAGCAGCCGCCGGGCCGGCGGGAACGGCTGGCGCGTGGACAGGTCGCAGGCCGGCAGCAGGGTCGCCACGGTGGTCGAGCCGGCGAGGGCGTCGATGTCCGCCGGCTCCAGGTGATTGCAGTGGTCGACGCTTGCCGCGCCGAGCTCCACCGCGAGCCGCACCCCGCCGCTGAATCCGAGCTGGTTGCCGTGCAGTCGTAGGCCGAGCCCGGCGGCGCGGCCCGCCTCGAGCACCTCCCGGCTCTCCTCCAGGTCGAACGCGCCCACCTCGCAGAACGCGTCGACGAACTGGGCGTGCGGCGCCACGGCGGCGAGCATCGGACCGGTGACCAGGTCCAGGTATCCGCGCCGGTCGATGCCCGGCGGCACTATATGCGCGCCAAGGAATGTGACGATATCGGCGACGGATGCCGCCACCCGAGCCGACCGCGCCTCGCTCGCCACGTCGAGGCCATAGCCCGTCTTGCACTCGAGGAAGGTGGTGCCCTGCGCCTGCGCCTCCCGTCGCAGCCGGCTCGCCGAGGCCAGGAGCTGCGCCTCGGTCGCGGCGCGGGTGGCGGCAACGGTGGTGAGGATTCCGCCCGCCGCGTAGGGTTGCCCGCTCATCCGGGCCTCGAACTCCGCGGCTCGGTCGCCCGCGAATACCAGGTGCGTGTGGCTGTCGACCCAACCGGGCAGAGCGGCCCGGCCGCCGACATCCGTGCGGAGATCGGCCGCCGGTGCCTTCGACGCCGGGCCGATCCACGCGATGCGACCTTCCGCGATCACAAGGGCGGCGTCGGTGAGGCGCGGGGCGCCATCGGTCTGGGTGGTCAGCTCGCGGATGCCGGTGATCAGCTCGGTCGGTTCGGGGGTCACGGTCGTTCTCCTGACGCGGGGGCAGCGGTGTCGTGGAGCGCGGCGAGGGCGTCGCGCAGCAGGATCTCGGGTCGCAGCTCGCCCGGCAGAGGCTCGCCCTCCGCGCCCGAGCTGCCCTCCGCGCCCGAGCCACCCTCCGCGCCCGAGCCGCCCGGCACCAGCACCCCGGAGTCGGCCACGACCCGACCGCCCACGATCACCCGGCGCACATCCGCGGACGTCGCGGTCAGCGGCAGCTGCTCCGGCAGCGATCCGGCCGTGCGGATGCTGTCGCCTGCCACCTCCACCAGGTCGCACAGGTCACCGGGCGCGAGGCGCTGCCGGTCGAGCCCGAGCGCGGCGTAGCCGTTGTCCGAGGCCGCCGCGAGCAGTTCGGCGGGCGTGAAGCGGCCGCGCCGGCCCGATGTCAGGCGCTCGCCGGCCTCCAGGCCCCGCATCTCGAGCAGCGGGTCGATGACGGCGTGCTGGTCCGAGCCGAGGGCGATCCGCGCGCCGGCCCGATGCAACCGCAGGGCCGGCCCGATCCCGTCGCCGAGATCGGCCTCCGTGGTCGGGCAGATCACGACCGTGGCTCCGGATGTCCCGATCAGCGCCACATCCTCACTGGTGAGGTGCGTGGCGTGCACGACGCTCAGGCGCGGCGTGAGCGCCCCGAGCCAGGCCAGCACCTCGGTCGGGGTCCGGCCGTAGGCGGCCCGGCAGTCCGTGTTCTCCTGCGGCTGCTCCGACAGGTGGATGTGCAGCGGAACCGTTCCGGGCAGCCCCTCGAGAACCTCCCGCATCGCGGTCGGTGTCACCGCCCGCACGGAGTGGATCGCGGCACCCAGGGTCACCCGGGCATCCGTGCCGGCAGCGCTGCGGGCATCCGGGCCTCCGCCGGGCGCATCGCCGTCTACGAGGCCGGCCACGGCAGTACCACCGAGCGCCGCGCGCAGCGCGTGCCACCGCGCCAGCCAGGCTGCCGCCGACCCGTCGCCGAAGGCGCGCTGGGCAGGGGCGAGGGGCACGCCGACCCCGCCGTCCAGATAGAGCGTGTCAAGCAGCACCAGACGGATGCCCACCTCCTGCGCCGCGGCTGCCAGCGCCAGTTCCATGGCGTGCTCGGTGGGGTATTTCGCGCCGCCCGGCCGGTGGTGCAGATAATGGAACTCGCCGACCGCGGTGAAGCCGGCGACCAGCATCTCGGCGAAAACCGCCCGCGCCAGCAGGAAGTAGTGCTCGGGGTCGAGGCGGCCGGCCACCCGGTACATGGCCTCCCGCCATTGCCAGAAGTCGCCGCCGGCATCGTGGGTGCGGCCCCGCAGCGCCCGGTGGAACACGTGCGAGTGCGCGTTGGCCAGCCCCGGCAGCACGGTGCCGAGCCGCACGTCGCCGGGCCGCGGCCGGCAGTGGGGGGTGACCGTCTGGATGCGCCCGTCGCCGCCGACCTCGAGCCGCACTTCGGGCAGGGCAACCCCCTCGACCAGCGCCAGCGCGCACCAGAACGCGGACGCGGGGCAATCCGCCGACCCTGGCCCGGGAGCGGCCGTCGGAGTAACAACCGCTGGAGTAACAACCGGTGGTCGAGCCTGTCGAGACCGGATCCCGCCCCCGCTCACAGCAGGCTCCGCAGCAGGGTCTCCAGGGCGTCGATCCCCGCCACGCAATCCGCCACCTCGGCGAATTCCTCCGGGGAATGCGAGACCCCGGTGGGGTTGCGCACGAAGAGCATGGCGCTCGGCACACTCGCCGCGAGCACGCCGGCGTCGTGACCGGCGCCGGTCGGCAGGGCCGGCACACGAGAGCCGCCGAGCACCGCCCGGAACCGCCCGACGAGATCAGGGTCGAACGTGACGGTGCCGGTCCACGATTCCTCGGTGACGGCCACGGAACATCCATTCACCGCCACGGCCGCGATCGCGGCCTCCTCGATCCCGGCGACCAGGGCGCGGGTCTCGGAGTCGCTGGGCGCGCGGGCGTCGAGCCAGGCGTGCACGGATGACGCGATCACGTTGGTTCCGCCGGGCACCACCTCCAGGCGGCCGACCGTGGCGCGCGAGCCGGGGTGGTTCAGGGCGGCATCCTGCACGGCCACGATCGCGCGCGCGGCGGCGACGAGCGGGTCGCGGCGGCCCGGCATCGGGGTGGCGCCGGCGTGGTTGCCCTGGCCGGTCACGGTGAGGCGCCAGCGTCCATGCGCCAGGATCGACGACGCCACCGCAACCGGCCGGCCCAGGTCGACCAGGCCGCGGCCCTGCTCCACGTGAAGTTCGATGAAGAGGCCGATTCGGGCCAGAGCGTTCGGGTCGGCGCCAAGGTGCGCGGGTTCCAGCCCGGCGCGGCGGGCGGAGTCCGCCAGGGTGATGCCGTCGGCGTCGACGAGCGCGCGGGCCCGATCGGCGTCGATGCCTCCGGTCAGCAGCCGCGAGCCCAGGCAGGCGATCCCGAACCGGGAACCCTCCTCCTCGGCGAAGACGAGCACCGCGCAGGGGCGTGACGGCGTGAAACCGGATGCCTGCAGCCGCGCCACGGCCTCGAGCGCACTGACCACACCGAGGGGGCCGTCGTAGGCGCCGCCGCCGGGAACGGAATCCAGGTGGCTGCCCGTGACCACGGCATCCGGTCCCGGCTCTCCCCACCAGGCCCAGAGGTTGCCGTTGCGGTCGGTCTCCACGCCGAGCCCGAGGCGCCCGGCGCGCTCGGCGAACCAGGCCCGCAACTCGAGATCGGCGTTCTGCCAGAGGTGCCGGGAGTAGCCGCCGCGGCGGGCGTCCCGGCCGGTGTCGTCGATCTCGGCGAGTCCGGCGAGCGTGCCGTGGGCGAGCTCGCTCATGGGCACGCCCCGCCGCAGGTGCCCCTGCTCACTCGGTTTCCCACATCGGCACCCGCAGGCCGCGCTCCCGCGCCACCTCTTCGGCGCGCTCATACCCCGCGTCGACGTGCCGCATCACGCCGGTGCCGGGGTCGTTGGTCAGCACCCGGGCGATCTTCTCGGCGGCCAGCGGGGTGCCGTCGGCCACGATCACCTGGCCGGCGTGGATGCTGCGGCCGATCCCGACGCCGCCGCCGTGGTGGATCGACACCCAGGTGGCGCCCGACGCCGTGTTCAGGAGCGCGTTCAGCAGCGGCCAGTCGGCGATCGCATCCGACCCGTCCAACATCGCCTCCGTCTCCCGGTACGGCGAGGCGACCGAGCCGGAGTCGAGGTGGTCGCGGCCGATCACGATCGGGGCGCTCAGCTCGCCCGACGCCACCATCTCGTTGAATTTCAGCCCGGCCAGGTGCCGTTCCTGGTAGCCGAGCCAGCAGATCCGGGCCGGCAGACCCTCGAAGTGCACCGTGTCCTGTGCCTTCGTGATCCAGCGGCGCAGGTGGTCGTCGGCGGGGAACAGTTCGACGATGGCCTTGTCGGTGGCCGCGATGTCGGCCGGGTCGCCCGAGAGCGCCACCCAGCGGAACGGCCCCTTGCCCTCGGCGAACAGCGGGCGGATGTACGCGGGCACGAACCCGGGGAAGCCGAACGCCCGCGTGCAGCCGCCCAGCTCCGCTTCCGCCCGGATCGAGTTGCCGTAGTCGAAGACCTCGGCGCCGACATCCTGGAAGCCCACCATCGCGGTGACCTGCTTCGCCATGGCTGACCGGGCGCGCTCGGTGAACTCCGCCGGGTTCGCGGCCGCGTAGTCGTGCCACTCCGCCACGGTGACGCCCTCCGGCAGGTAGGCCAGCGGGTCGTGTGCGCTGGTCTGGTCGGTGACGATGTCGATCGGAACCTTGCGCTCCAGCAGCTCGGCGAACACGGTCGCCGCGTTGCCGACCACGCCCACCGAGAGGGCACGCTTCTCGCTCTTCGCTGCGAGCACCCGGGCGACGGCATCGTCGAGGTCGGGTGCCAGTTCGTCGAGGTAGCCGTGCTCGACCCGGCGTCGGAGCCGGGACTCGTCCACGTCGACGATCAGCACGGCGCCGTCGTTCATGGTCACGGCCAGCGGTTGCGCGCCGCCCATCCCGCCGGCCCCGCCCGTGAGCGTGAGGGTGCCGGCCAGGGTGCCGCCGAACCTTTTCGCGGCCACGGCGGCGAAGGTCTCATAGGTGCCCTGCAGGATGCCCTGGGTGCCGATGTAGATCCACGAACCGGCCGTCATCTGGCCGTACATCGTCAAGCCGAGGGCCTCCAAACGACGGAACTCCGGCCAGGTGGCCCAGTCGCCGACCAGATTGGAGTTGGCGATCAGCACCCGCGGCGCCCACTCGTGCGTGCGGAACACGCCGACCGGCTTGCCGGACTGCACCAGCAGCGTTTCGTCCTTCTCCAGGGTGGTGAGCGTGCGCACGATCGCGTCGTAGGCCTCCCAACTGCGGGCGGCCTTGCCTGTGCCGCCGTAGACCACGAGGTTCTCCGGGTGTTCGGCCACCTCGGGGTCGAGGTTGTTCATCAGCATCCGCAGCGGGCCCTCGGTCTGCCAGCTCTTCGCGGTCAACGTGCTGCCGCGGGCGGCGCGCACGGGGCGGGATTCGGACATCACTGTCTCCTTGAGGTTCGGGGCGTTCTGGGCGTTCGGGTGAGTCGGGGTCGGTCAAATCGTGGGGAGGGTGGTAACGGTACGGCCGAGCCCGGCCGAGACCAGCCCGGCGGCCTGCGCCAGCAGCGGGCCGTAGCGACGGATGTCCGCGGGCGCCACCCGGTAGCTCGGGATGACCAGGCTCAGGGCGGCGACCGTTCTCGCTTCCGAACGGATCGGCGCGGCCAGGGCCGTGACATCCGTCTCGACGCCACGTTCGACGACCACGTAGCCGGCCTCGGGGGTGCGGCCGGTGAGCACCTGCCCGGCCGCGGAGCCTTCGAGCGGCACGGTGCGGCCGACCCAGCTTGCGTGGCGCACGGAGTGGGTGCCCTCGACGATGGCGAGGTAGAGCCCGGTGGCGTCGTGGCCCTCGACGCTGAGGTAGACGGATTCACCGGTCTCGGCGACGAGCCGCTCCATCGCCGGGCGGGAGAGGGTGACCAGTGACTCGCTGCTGAGCGACTGGGCGCCGAGCTGGATGATGCGGCCGCCCGGCCGGTAGGCGCCGTCATCGGTCTTCCGCACGAAGCCGCGGGTCTCGAGCGTGCGCAGCAGGCGCAGGGCGGTGCTCGGCGCGAGGTCGACGGCGCGGGAGCTCTCCGAGAGGGTGAGCCCGTCGGAGTCGCAGATCACCGCGAGCAGGTCGAGGGCGCGTTCCACGGTGCGGGTGGACGATTCGGCCATGGGTGCTCTCCGGGTGCTGGTGCGGGTAGTTGTGTCACCTAGTAAAACGCAACTGCCATCTAATGGCAAGAAGGGGCCAAGAAATTCCATCCGCATCGTTCACCGTCGGTTCGGGGCAGGGGCCGGGGTGCGCACGGGATAATCAGGGATGACAACTGCGCTGCTGGCCCTCGGGTCCGAGGAGTTCGTGCTCCTGACCACGTTCCGCAAGACCGGCGACCCGGTGAGGACCCCGGTCTGGATCGTGCCGGGCGACGGCCGGCTGCTCGTCACGACGGGCGGCACGAGCGGCAAGGTCAAGCGGCTCGGGCACACCGCGCGGATCGAGCTGACCCCCTGCAACGCGCGCGGCGCCGTCCGGGCGGGAGCCGGGACCGTCACGGCCCAGGCGTTGGTGCGAAGCGATACCGAGACGCTCGCCGTCCTGGACGCGGCGCTGCTGACGAAGTACGGCCTGAAGTACCGGGCCATCCGTGCGTCCCAGCGCCTGCGCCGGTCGACGAGCGAATCGGTGGCGCTCGTCATCACGGCCGGCTGACCGGCCGCGGCATGCCGACGGATGCCGCGGCATCCGTCACGGGGACTCAGCCGAACCGCACGCCGCGCTGCACCAGGAACGGCTGCGCGTCGACGGCGGTGCCATCCCTTCGCACCTCGAAGTGCAGGTGGCAGCCGGTGGCGGATCCGGTGCTGCCGATGCTCGCGATCACCTGCCCGGCGATGACCGCCTCGCCCGGGCTGACGAGGGTCTGGCCCTCGGCCAGGTGCGCGTAGCCGGTGGCGATGCCGTTGCCGTGGTCGATCAGGATCCAGTTGCCGTAGGTGCCCAGAGGTGCTGCCGTGGCCACGACCCCCGCGCTCGCCGCGTAGACGGCCGCCCCGCACGCCGCACCGATGTCGGTGCCGCTGTGGAAGTCGTTGACCTCGGGCAGTGGTTTATCGGGCCGGGGACCGAAGGCATCCGTCAGGGACCCGACCGAGGGCGCGGCCCAGCCCTCGCTGCTGAGCTGGCCGCGGAGCCGACCGCCGAAATCGTCGGCGCCGGCCGCGGGCGCCGGGTCGGGCAGTGGCGTCAGGGTGAGGGCGACTGGCGTGCTCGCTGCGAGCTCGGCCACCTCGGCGGCGGCGGCATCCAGCTCCCGCTGGGCGTCTTCCATGGTCAGGCGGGTGTCGCTGAGTGGGATTGCCTCGATCACGGCTCGCAGCGCGGTGTCCTGGTCCTGCAGGGTTCTCTCGCGCTTCGTGTCCGCGTCGACGCGGCCCTTCATCTCGTCGAGGCTGTTCGTCAGCTTCTCCAGGGCCTCGAGCGTGGCGAGCCGGGCGAGGAGGTCGGTGCCCGTGCTGTTGCTCGCGAGCAGCACGTCGACGGCCTCCGGCCCGGACTGCTGCAGGGTGGCGCGAACGAGGGTGGCCAGAGTCCGGCGGGATGCCTGGGCCGTGGCGGTGGCGGCGGTGCCGAGGTCGCGCACCCGGTCGGCCTGCATGACGGTGGCGTCGTAGTCGGCCTTGGCGCCGGCGTAGGCCAGCCGGGCCTTGTCGTAGGCAGCTTGTGCCCGGCCGGTCCGAGCCAGGGCGGCCGAGTAGGCGGCGGAGTGCTGGGCGGATGCCCGCGCGGCGACGGCCCGCTCGGCGCTGCGGATGCGCTCGGCGCCCCGTGCGGCTGCGGCGGACTGGGC